>DVNU01000075.1 GCA_018714165.1 Candidatus Coproplasma excrementipullorum
ATAGTAGTCCTCAAGGTAGCGGCTGTGGTGTTCCAGCCCGGCGACTAGTATGCCGTTTTGCGCCGCAAGGCGGCTGTATTCGTAGGGCGGCCGCTTGGGATTGTAAAGCCGCACCTTTTTATCGGGCGTGACCATATAATTTTCGTCGGGGCACTCACTGTCTAAAATGGCACAGAAGGCCTCTATGTCCGAGAGCGCAATTTCAATATAGTCGGCGCACTTTTCCGTCAGCTTTTCGATGCTTATCTCCTCAATGAGCCTGCCGCCCGAAAGAAAGCCGAAAGTCGTGGCCGTCTGCTGAAGCTCGGAGAGTATGTGGCTTGAAAGCAGTATAGTTATGTTCTTCTGGGTGTTTAAAGTCTTTAAAAGTTCGCGCAGTTCGTGTATGCCGCTGGGGTCGAGGCCGTTTATGGGCTCATCTAAAATGAGTATCTGCGGCTGGCCGATGAGGGCTATTGCAAGGCCTAAGCGCTGTTTCATTCCCATTGAAAGGTTTTTGCACTTAGCCTTGGCCTTTTGGGTGAGGCCGACGAGCTCCAGCACTTCACCCACCTTACTCTTATCGGGTATGCCCTTGAGCATACGGCAGTACTCCATATTCTTCTCTACCGAAAGATTGGGGAAACACCCCACCTTTTCAATCATTGCGCCCAGCTGTCTGCGGGCTGAATTGAGCTGATGCTCGTCCTGACTGCCGAGTATGCTCACCTCGCCTTCGTTGGGCCATATATGGCCGACAATGGCCTTTAAAAGGGTGCTCTTGCCCGCGCCGTTGTCGCCGATGAGGCCGTAAATTTCGCCGCGGCGCACATTGACCGAGACGCCGTCAAGCGCCCTTAATTTGCCGTAAGTTTTGCTTACGGCGCGCGTCTGTATTACGCAATCCGTCACTTAAAAACCTCCTTGTCCTGCGGCGTCCGCCGCCCGGTTACGTATACAGCATATCACTGCGGCGGTCAATAAGTCCTCAAGAAAGGGTCAAGAAAAAATCAAGTTTTTGCCAGTCTGAACCCGATGCCGTAGACCGACTGGATATAGTCCTCCTGCCCGTCGGCATCCTTGAGCTTTTTTCTTAAATTGCTGACGTGCACATTTACAGTGTGGTCGGTGCCGTAGTAGCCGTCCTTCCATACCTCCTCGTACAGCTTTTCGCGCGAATACACCTTTTCGGGGTTGCGCATAAAGGTGTACAGCAGTTCGTACTCTATGGCCGTGAGGGCGAGCTCCCTGCCTCGCACGGTGACTTTGCGCAGATCGGGGCGGAGGGCGATATTTTTATATGTAAGCTCCTCCCGTGCGGCGGAAACCTTTGAGCGGCGGCGCAGGGCCGCACGTATGCGCGCAACGACCTCGTCGGGCTCGAAGGGCTTAACTATGTAGTCGTCGGCGCCGATGTCGAGAAGGGCAACCTTGTCGCTCAGGCCGTCTTTGGCCGAGAGGATTATAATGGGTACGTCGGAGGACATTTCGCCGCGCAGTTTGCCGAGCACCTGACTGCCCGAAAGGCCGGGGAGCATCAGGTCCAGAAGCACGAGATCGGGCGAGGCGCTCTGGTATTGCAAGAGCGCTTCGGTGCCAGAATATGCCTGAACTACCTGATATCCCGCGCCAGTTAAGATACGCCTGAGCAGGCTGTTGATGTCGTTGTCGTCCTCGACGATAAGAATTTTCTGCATAATTTTTCTCCAGACCGAACGCTAAGATCAAGCCGAGGGGCGGGCGGCCGCACGGCCGCCCGCCCCGCCTTTAATAATTTTATCATCCCTGTCTGCCTTTGTCAACAGCGCCGCACGGCATTAATTTATTGACAAGCGCGCGGGCGGATATTATAATATTTGCGACAGATAAAAGAGGTAAGGTTATGCAATCGCTTAAAGAGCTGTACAAGATAGGCCGCGGGCCGTCGAGCTCGCACACTATGGGCCCAGAAAGGGCGGCAAAACTTATGAAGTCGCGCTGGCACAGCGCGGATAAATTTATTGTTACCCTGTACGGCTCGCTGGCTTCCACGGGCAAGGGGCACAGCACCGACGTGGTTTTGAAAAAGACCTTCGCCCCCACCGCGTGCGAAGTGGTGTTTGACTACGACACGCCCTGCCCCGTCCACCCCAACACGCTGGACATTGAGGCCCTGCGCGGCGGCGAAAGCCTGGTTAAGACCCGCTTTTACAGCATAGGCGGCGGCACGATTAAAATTGAGGGCGAGCCCGACTCCAACACGGGCGTAGACAACAACGTTTACCCGTTGAGCACCTACGGCGACATCTCCGAATACTGCCGCAGCCGCAATATCAGGCTGTGGGAATACGTGAAGACGTGCGAGGGCGAGGCAATATTCGACTACCTGGAAGTTATATGGGAGACGATGAAGAGCGCCATTCACGACGGACTGACGACCTCTGGCGTTCTGCCCGGATGCCTGGGGACGGAGCGGCGCGCCCAGCACCTGTATAACCAGCGGCACATAGACGAATCGGCGCAGACGCGCGAAAACAGGCTGGTGTGCTCATACGCCTTTGCCGTGAGCGAGCAGAACGCGTCCGGCGGGATAATCGTGACGGCGCCGACCTGCGGCAGTTGCGGCGTGGTGCCCAGCGTTTTGAAGTATATGCAGGAGTCGCGCGGGTTTTCCGACGAACAGATAGTGCGCGCCCTGGCGACGGGCGGACTGATAGGCAACATAATAAAGACAAATGCGTCCATAAGCGGCGCGGAGTGCGGGTGTCAGGCCGAAATCGGTTCGGCATGCTCGATGGCAGCCGCCGCCCTGGCCGAATTGTTCGAGATGGGCCTGGGACAGATTGAATATGCCGCCGAAGTGGCCATGGAACACCACCTTGGACTGACATGCGACCCCATTGCTGGGCTTGTACAGATACCCTGCATAGAGCGCAACGCCGTGGCCGCGATGAGGGCGATAAACGCGCTCAGCCTTGCAAACTTTCTTGCCGACTCGCGCAAGATAAGCTTTGACCTGATTGTAAAGACGATGTACAACACGGGACGCGACCTTTTGAACAGCTACCGCGAGACGTCGTCCGGCGGGCTGGCAAAGTACTACCCCGTAGACAAGCTCCACTTCGAATAGCGCCGTGTCGGCGCGGCCGGGTTCCGCAATCTCGTCGGGTCACATTGTCCTACTTCTCTTGCGGCCAACAGGGTGTCCCTGCAGCCTTGCTCCGCTCGTCGGAGCAAACAGCGCCTTAAGCAAATCATAAAAATGTGATTTGCAACTTTGCTTCGTTGCTCCTCCTCTTCACGCAAATACTACAGTTTTGCGTGAGGTTTCTACTACTGCGGTCAGCATTCATACATAAAAAAACGCCCAGCATATATGCCGTTAGTTGAGGCATATATGCTGGGCTATCTTATTTTAACGACAAAAGCAACAACGATGCCTTTCAGGCAGATAATATCAGGCTGAGCACATACAGGGCCGCAAGGAAAATTATGTTGAATATGGTGAACTGCACAATGTAAGCACCCCTCCTTCCGGGACACTCGCGCGCTATGCTCTTATATGAAATGAGGCTGGCCATCGAGGCAATGAGCGTGCCCAGTCCGCCGATGTTGCACCCGACGACGAGCGCGGGCCACTCTGCAGAGAAGCCCGAAAGCAACAGCGCGGCGGGCACGTTGCTTATCACCTGACTGGCAAGCACGGCCACTATCACCTCGTTGCCCTCTATGACAGAGGACAGAAAGGTGCGGAAGGCCTGTATGTTGCCCATATTGCCTATAAAAATAAAGAGCGCGACGAATGTGCCAAGCAGGGAATAATCTATCTTTGCCAGCGTCTTTCTGTCGGCAACCAGCAAAAACAACAGCACCGCGGCCGCAACGGCGATTGTGGGGATTACGTCGAACAGTCCCAACAGTGCACAGACAAAGAATACTGCGGGCCATGACAGCGCAAAGGCGCCCTTTAGCTGAGATTGCACCTCCACTTCATTCACAGGCGACGATTTGAAGAGCAGAACGGCCACCAGCAGGCCTATGCCCGACAGGGCGACATAGGGCAGCATTGTGAGGACGAGCTCGCCGAAGGACATGCCGGAGGCGTTGTAGAGGTACAGGTTCTGCGGATTGCCTATTGGCGTGAGCATACTGCCGAGGTTTGCGGCCAGCGTCTGCAACACCACCGTGGGAAGAATGAGCCTATGCAATCCCGCGGACTTAAGCACGATGAGCGCAAAGGGCACAAAGGTTATTAAGGCGACGTCGTTGGTGACGACCATACTCAGAAAGAATGGTAAAAACACCAGCACGGCCATGAGCTTTTTAGAGGTGTTTGCCCTCTTTAACAGCTTGTTTGCAAGATAGTCGAACAGCCCCGCGCGCTGGAAGCCCTTCATCACCGCCATCAGAGAAAAGAGCAGGGCGAGAGTGTCCCAGTCGATATAGTCGGCATAGCCTGCATTCGGCGGGACGAAGAACATCGAAATTACGGCAAGCAACACGGCTATGCACAGAACGGCTTCCCTCTTTACAAAGCGCGCGGCGGCGCCGAGAAAATTTTTCATAACTAACATTCCGTCGGCCGCCGCGCGCAACACCTTGCACGCGGCGGCCGTCACCTTAAACTTTTATAATGAGCCGACGGGTTTTGCGGCGGTCAGCTTTACCGTGAGCTCGTGCATTACAATCATAAGAATGAGAAAGACTCCGAGATATAACGGCATAAACGTAAGCGCGCCATAGTTTACCAGCACACCGAAGAGGGGCGAGGCCAGACCGCCTATGTATGCAAAGGCCATCTGCACGCCTATGACCGCCTGCGACTTATCTGCGCCGAACAGCGAGGGCGTGGAGTGGATTATGCTGGGATATACCGGCGCACAGCCCAGGCCAAGGATGATAAACCCCGCCACCGTGAGCGCGTCAACGGCGGGTATGGCAATCAGGACGACGCCCGCCGTTATGATGGTGCAGCCGCAGCGAATTAAGGTGCGGTCGGAAAATTTAAAGGTGAGGAAGCCGTTTAGCCCGCGCCCTAAGGTCATGCCAATAAAGAACAGGCTGGCAAACATGGCCGCCACCTCCTCAGAAAAGGCGTTGTGCGCAATCATATAACTGCTCGCCCACAGCATTGCCGTCTGTTCGAGCGCGCAGTAGCAGAAAAAGCACAGAAAACAGGTGGCCGCGCCCCTTATCTTAAACACTTCTTTCAGGGGCAACGCCTTCCCCTTTTCCTGCTTTTCATCGCAGACTTCGCCCGAAGGAGTTTTATATACCGAGCTTTCGAACTTCTTCCACAGCGGCAGACTGATGAAGATGCACACAGACAGGACAATCTGAATGATTGCCACGATAAAATAGCCCTGGTTCCAACCCGTGCCGCCCGAAAGGGCGTAGCTCATGATGAACGGGCTGACAGACGCGCCCACGCCCCACATGCAGTGAAGCCAGCTCATATGGCGGCTTTTGAAGTGCAGGGCGACGTAGTTGTTGAGGGCGGCGTCCACGCCGCCCGCACCCAGACCGTAGGGTATGGCAAAGAGGGCGAGCATCCAGAAGCGGGTGCTTATTGAAAAGAGAAAGAGCGCCGCGGCCGTCATTGCCGTGCTGACGGCGGTTACAAACCCCGCGCCGAAGCGCTTTGTCAACCTGTCGCTCATAAGGCTGGAAAATACGGTGCCCAGGCCGATTATTACAGAGACGATGCTTGCAAAGCCGTCGGGCACGCCGAACTGCCCGCTCATAACGGGCCAGGCAGAACCCAGCAGGGAGTCGGGCAATCCCAGGCTTACAAAACTCAGATAGATGATAGCAACCAACAGACCAAACATACAGCTACCTTATGAATTTTATTTCATTCCCCCCTGAATATACCGAGACCAACACTCTGAACCCCTCCAGTCTGTAATCGACGATGACCTTTGCTTCGGGGACAGATTTTTGTGTAATTGGTCTTGGTCGGTTCTCCGAACAGAAAAATTTTCATTCGCGTTTCCCCTTATATGCGCTACATATCTACTTATATCACATTTTTGTCGTTTTGTAAACAGATTAATATTGTACTGAAAAAATTAGGCCGCGCGGACAGAACTGTCCGCGCGGCTTTGCGTTATACTTATTGATTATTTTAAAAATTCTATAATACTTTTGCCGTCCGAAAGGCCCTTGTTATAAAAATTCTTCATTGCTTCAACATCGCGGGTGAGGGTATCCACACCGCAGGTGTCGTCGGGCGCTACAATTATAAGCTTGCCCTGTTTTGCGTAACTTTCGGCAAGCTCAACGCCGGCGTTATAATTTTCAGCGCGCTTTTCCAGTCCCTCTGCCGCGCGGGGATATTTTTTGCGTATGAGGCGGGCCGTTTTGGCATCGCTTTCGGGCAGGCGCCTGAACGCGCGCGGCTTTGTGAGTATGAGCACAACCTTGTCGCACCCCATCTCAAAGGCCTTGGCCACGGGAACGGGGTCGGAGAGAGCGCCGTCGTAGTAGGGCACGCCGTCTATCACATAGGGGCGGCACACAAAGGGCAGTGTGCTTGAGGCCTTGAAGATATTGTAGTTATCTTCCGACACGTCCTCCTTGCCGAAGTATACGGCCTCTCCCGTGAGCGCATTGGTGGCAACCACAACCAGCTGTGCGGGATTGGCGGCAAAAGCCGCATAGTCGATGGGATTTTCACCGTCGGAATTGCTGAGCGTGCCGTAGACGTAATCCAGATCGACATAATTCTTTTTGAAGATGAAGTTTTGCAGACTCATATACTCCTTGCGCAGGGCATATTGGGTGTAAAAAATATAGTTGCGCCCCCTCTGCCCGGCAAGATACGAAGCGATGTTGGCACTGCCCGCGGATACGCCTATGCACACATCGAAGTGTATATCGTTATCCATACAGCAATCGAACACGCCTGAAGCGTAAACCCCGCGCATGCCTCCGCCGACGTCTATGACGGCCGTCTTCATTGCGATCACCTCCCTATACGGTATGACTATATTTTACCACCGCAAACGACAACTGTCAAACGGTATTTTAAGGAAAGCGGGCAACGCGGCGGCTCGTTATTTGTTCAGGGAGAACTCGTACTTTATGAAGTGCCTTTTGGTCTCTCCCGCCTTGAGTATGGGCGAGGCATACTGCGCATTGTTTACCGCGTCGGGGAAGAACTGGGGTTCGAGGCAGAACGCCTGGCGGGGCAAGAGCTCCCCTCCCCTCGCTTTGCCCTTCATCATATTGCCGCTGTAAAACTGCACGCCGGGCATATCGGTGTACACATCCAGCCCTATACCGCTGCTCTCACAACGGGCGGAGGCGGCGTGCCCGCCGTTGAGCACAAAATTGTGGTCGTAACCGCCGCCGCGGCGGAGCTGTTCGTCGTCAGCGTCTATGCTTTCACCTATCCTTTTATAGGAGGTAAAATCGAAGGGTGTGCCGACGACGCTCTTAAGTCCGCCCTGTGGGATGAGCTGCGCGTTTACAGGCATAAAGCAATCGGCATTTATCTTCAACAGCGTGTCGGCGATGTTCCGCCCGCCGTCCAGATCGAAATATGCGTGGCAGGTGGGCGCCCACACGGTGTCCTCGTCGCTCGTCGCCTCATACTCTATGTTCAGCGCCCTGTCGCACAGCGAAAAGCGCACGCTGAGCGCAAGGCTTCCGGGGAAGCCCATGTCGCCGTCGGCGCTGACAAGACTGAGCGTAAGCCTTTCGCCCTCAACTTTCGCATCGAAAAATTTTCTGTCAAACCCGCAGGTGCCGCCGTGAAGGGTGTTGCCGTTGTCGTTTTTGGGGAGATCATATTCGCGGCCGTTGAGCGCAAACCTGCCGCCCCCTATCCTGTTAGCCACGCGGCCTATGGTGGCGCCGCAGTAAGTGGCGCTTTCAAGCCTGCTCTCTATGTCGTCAAAGCCTATGCACACGTCCCTTTCGGCGCCGTCCGCGGCTATTTTTATGTAGTTGACCGCCGCACCGAAGTCGGTTATGCCAACCTTTATCCCCTCGCCGCTCAGTTCGTACAGCCACACATCGCGGCCGCAATAGTTGTCAAACAAACACTTTTTTATCATACCTTTTTCTCCGTCAAAAATTTCCTCCAGGAACACATTAACTATAACATATATCGGCACCAATTACAATAGTTTGGCCAATAAATATGCGCCGCAGACAGAAAATTTTTTTATAACGGCGCATCGCGCCGCCGCACGTCATACGCCCGGCTGAAATGAGCTGAAGCGACAAACAAAACCTGATGCCGGCAATAAAAAAATTGTAGTAAAAGTATACCTTTTTTAAAATTAAACACTTTACTTTTTTTAACTATTGTGATATAATAAAAATGCTGAATTTAATAATTTTGCAAATTAATATGCAATTTTTGGAGTTGTAGTAAAGGTATACTTTTACTACTGCTTCGCCAAGGAGGTTTTATATGAAAAAAGGCTTATCAGCCATCATCCTGGCGCTTATCTGCGCCATCTCATGCACCTTCGGGTTGGCCGCCTGCAACACCGCCGAAAGCCCCGACCAGAACGGGCAGAACGACCAGCACGGCACCCAGACCGTTGCCGTTGAAAGCGTCAGCCTGAGCGCAAGCACGCTTACGCTGGACATCGGCGAAGAAAGCACCCTTACGGCGACAGTTTCACCCGACAATGCGACCAACAAAGAGGTGACCTGGTCGGTCAGCCCCGCAGGCATAGTTACCGTTGAAGGCGGAAAGGTTACCGCCGTAGCCGCAGGCACCGCCACTGTTACTGCCACAGCCGGCGGCAAGAGCGCAAACTGCACGGTTACAGTAAATGTTCCCGTAACACACGAAGTTACCGAGAGCGAATGGGACGCGGCAGTATCAGAAGAGATAACCGCGGCGACAATGTCGTCCGCAATGCCCGGAGTTGATATTCAGCAGATTGTTAAATTCGATACCGAAAACAACTATCTGTATGTGCAAACCCCCGTTGGTATAGGCTCTTCCGCCAGCGATACCGTAACATATTATCCTGCATATGTCATCATAACAGAGGAGAGCGGAGCTTACTATTCATACACCGCCGAGGACGACGAAGGCTGGGTGAGGGAACCAATAACCAAGGAAAACTTTGGCTCACAATTTAATATGTACACAACAAGCATAGGCATGATAGTGAGCGCATTGGATGGGCAGTATAACTCATTCACCTATTCCAACGGCGCATATTCGGCCGAAGACGTTGAAATAGCGGCCGTAGGCACGGCAGGTAAAATAACCATCACCTTTACCAATGGAGAGCTTGAAAAGCTTGAAATTGAAGTAAATTTAAACGGAGTTACAATGAGCGCGACTATCGAACTCGGCGCCGTTGAAATTGAAATCCCTGAAAATTTCACCGAAATCCCCACACCCGCAGGCAACACATATGTATTCTCTGACGCAGTCAGCGACGATGTGGACGCTGCAAGTTTAGCCACGATTAAGGCCTCGTATGAGGGAATGACGATAGCTTTCGGCACCGACGGCACTGCAACAATAACAGCACCGAGCAACTCAGCCGTGATGAAGGGCAGTTATACCCAAAGCAGTGATACCCTATCAATCACAATAACCGAGGGCACAGTCAACGGTGAACCCATTGAGGGCACATCGTCTACACAAAATTTTACCATTGACAGCGACAGTTTAACCGCAACGATATCTATCGGCAACATTGAATTGAAGCTGATTTACGCCTTGCAGACAGCGGAATAATTAAATTCCAGGCTTAAAACCAAAACTTAAGGGCGCCCGCGCAAGTTTGCGCGGGCGCTTTTTTGCCTTTGCAATCTCACTCCTCGGTAAGCACGATGAGGCGGTGATTGAACTCCGTCAGCCAGGTATCGGAGATGTTGAGCCCGACGTTCATATAGTAATCGCCCGTGTGCACGGCGCCGTCGAGCGTGTTGCGGTAGCGCTTTTTGGCGGAGAGCCCCTTGAGGCGGATAAAGCGGTATCTTTCGAGCTCCTTGAGCTTGTTCATAAACAGCACGACGGATGCCGATTTATCAGACGAGACGCACTGCATACACATATAGTTGCCCTCGTAGGGGGCGCAGATGTGATAGAGCGTGCCGTTTTCGATTACGGCGTTGTGGTGCGCGCGGTAAATTTCGGCCGTGGCGGACAGCTCGGCAATCTCCCCTTCGGTGAGAAGGTTGGGGTTCATTTCGTAGCCGTAGGTGCCGAAGAGCGCCAGCGCCGCCTTGGCCGAGTAAGAGGCCATTTTGCTGTCGTTGACGTGCGAGCCTATGCAGGACAGCGGATAGCCAAGCGAGGTGTTGAACTGAATATCTATGCGCTGGGCGGGGTCGGATTCGTCGCTGCACCATATCTGCGGGCAGTAATAGAGAGTGCCCATATCGAATCGCCCGCCGCCTGACGCACAGCCCTCTATCATTATATCGGGATAGTCGCGCGTCAGCCTGCCGATGAGCGAATAGTAGCCAAGAACGAGGCGGTGATAAATTTCGCCCTGGCGGTCGGCGGGATATGCCCGCGAGATATGCTCGGCCACAGTGCGGTTATAGTCCCACTTGATATAGTCTACCTTGTACTCCTCCAAAAACGCCTTTATCTGGGAGTAAATGTTGTCCACGACAGCGGGATTGGCAAAGTCGAGGTGAAACTGGTTGCGCGAGAGCGAAATTTCGTCCAGACCCCAGCCCAGGGTGTATTCGGGGTGGGCGCGGAAGAGGTCGCTGTCGGGGTTGACCATTTCGGGCTCGAACCATATGCCGAACCTGAGGCCGCGCTCGCGGCAGTGTGCCATTACGCGGTGAAGATCTATCTTTGATTTATTTACCTGCCAGTCGCCAAGGCCCGCGCGGTCGCTGTTGCGCGCGCCGAACCAACCGTCGTCGAGCACAAACAGCTCGGTGCCCAGCTTGCAGGCATCGTCTATATACGAGAGAATGAGATCGGTATCGAAGTTGAAGTAGCACCCCTCCCACGAGTTGAACAGCACGGGCTTATATTCGCGGTCGTGCACATACGTCATCGCATTTTCGCGGATAAAGCGGTGGAAGGTCTGCGACATTTTGTCTATGCCCTCCGCCGAATAGGCGATTACGGCCTGCGGCGTGTAGAAGTTTGCGCCGGGGGCGAGAGCCCATTCGAAGTCCTCGTCGTTGATTCCGTAAGTTATGTGCAGTCCGCGGAAGGGCCCGACGAAAGTGCGGAACTTGAAATTTCCGCTGTAGATGAGATTGAAACCTATAACTTCGCCGCTGTCGAACGAGGCCTTCTTTTCCTTTATGAACACGAAGGGATTTTCCTCCGCCGAGGAGCGGCCGAGATTGGACGACACCTCCTGCACGCCGTCGACGACGGGATTGCAGTTGTAGTCGCGCTCCTTGGACCAGCGCCCGCCGAAGTGAACCAGATCGTAGTCGGCGCGGGGCAGGTCGAGTTGCATAGACATTGCGCGCGCGAGCTTAACCCGCTTTTTGCCATAGTTTTCAAAGCTGAAGCTCTTGACTATTACATCCTTATCGGCAAATATGCTTATATACAGGTGCGCGCGAACCTTAAGCGCCCTGTCCTCCAGCACAAATTGAGCCGTCTCGCACCCCTCGCCGTGCGCGTGGGGCAAGCCGGGAATTTCAGGCGCGCCCTTGTACCGCCTGTGACTGCGATAACGCAAATCGGTGATAAAGGAGCCGTCCTCCCCGCGGATTATTACGGGTGCGCCGCGCTTGTCCGTAAGGCCGTGGGGAGAGATCTCCAGCGGGGCGCAATCGGCCTTGAAGCCGTCCCGATAGCCGACGTCCCTTCCCTCTGCCACGCTGTAGCGCGGCGTGGCGTATTCACCCGCCTTGCGCGCGCAGGTAAAATCGGAATAGTCGCCGAGGCTCTTGCCGAAGTACACCGTCTCCAGATACCCCGCGTCATTGATATATATTGCATAACCTATGCTGCCGTTGTCAAGCGCGAGTATGCGCGCCTGTTTGTTGTAGCGTATCATAAAAATATCTCCGTAAATATGCTTGAACTGCGCCAGCCGCGCAGGTTTTTACTGTATTTTCTCCACGGTGATGCCATCCGAGATATCCGCCGTGTAGCTTTCGGCCACCAGGCCGGTGGCGCGGTTGTACTTTTCGAGCACAAAGCTTATGAAATCGCTTATACCCGAAGTTCTGACGATGGAGATGGTACTGCCGCCGAACCCGCCGCCTATCATGCGCGAGCCGGCGCAGGCGGGGTGAGACTGGGCGGCATAGGCCAGCGCGTCCATCTCCCTGCCCGTCACCTCGTAGAGTTCGGACAGCGACTTGTGCGACTTGTTGAGCAACCTGCCCAGGAACACCATATCGCCCACCCTCATTGCCTCGGCGGCGATGTTGACCCTGTTGCACTCCTCCACCACGTGGCGCACCCTGTTGCGCAAGGTGGCTGGCAAAAGTAGGCCAAGGCGCTGGAATTCTTCCACCGAAAGGTCTGCAAGACAGGAGATATTGGCATACTTTTTTAAAATGCCGAAGGCCTCGTCGGTTTCGGCGCGGCGCTCGTTGTATCTGCTCTCAACGAGCGAATGGGGCTTGTTGCTGTTGATTATTACAAGCGAGTATTCGCCCAGCTTCAGGGGGATATACTCCCGCTCCAGCGTGTTGCAGTCGAGCAGAATGGCATTGTCCTTTTTTCCGCAGGCGGCGGCGTACTGGTCCATTATTCCGCAGTTTACTCCCGCATACTCCCTTTCGGCCTGCTGGGCCTTTAAGGCGACGTCCACGGGGTCGAACTGCTCGCCCGCCACCGTGGCCAGGGCGGCAATCGTGCTGACCTCTATGGCCGCGGAGGACGAAAGCCCGCTGCCGAAGGGCACGGTGCAGTCGTGCAACATATCGCACCCCACTACCTTATGTCCCGCGCGCTGCCACATCAGCGCGCCGCCCGCCTGGTAGTTGCCGTATTTAAGACCCCGATATTCATCGAGCCTGCCGATATCCAGACTGACCTTGTCGGGCAGGGTAGTCCATTCGATATTAATTTTATCCGTGCCGTTGGGACGCACATACACGCTGTTCTTCAACGATATTGCCGCCGGCATGACCTTGCCACCGCAGTAGTCGACGTGCTCGCCGATGATGTTTATGCGGCCGGCCGCCGTAACTTTGTACTGATAATCGCTCATAGTTGTTTAAATCCTAAATTTTTTACAAACTCCAAAGTCTGCCTTTTGTCCTTGAACACCGCAGTGTTTTCTAAAATACGCCCGCATATATTGCCCAGCGAACGCATTATCGCGCTGTGCGCGTCCCCGCCGCAGGATATGACCTCGTCGTAAAGAACTGCAAACGGGGCATACTCTTGGGGCAGTTTTTTGCCGCACGCAATAAAACCTTCTATCTCATACAGCTGTTCCTCCAGCCTGCCGGGCAGAATGAACAGTCCCTGCGCCTCAATTAACCCTATGCTCTCTTTTTTTATGGCGTGATATTCGGGGTGGGCATGAAAAACGCCGTCGGGATACTCCTTGCTCGTGATGTTTGAGCGCAGAATTATGTTCATCTCGTATCCGCGCGCCGTCTTTAACACCGTGGGCGAAATTGCGTTGTGCACGCCTTCACCGTCCTCGGCGATGATGCCCAGCGCCTCGTTGTTATATCCCACCCAGGCCGAACGTACGGCCTCGGAGAGTTTTGCTATCTCCTCCCGCTCAGGCGAAACCAGCCTTATGACCGTGCCCTTCCAGTCGGGTATTTCGCATATGGTATGGGGGTAATTGTCATTTGCAAGAACATACGCGGCGCCCGCCCTGTGCAGGGGCAGAACCTCGCCGCCGCCCTGGAAATGGTCGTGCGCCAGCACGCTTCCGCCTATCCTGGGAAGAGGCGCGTTACAGCCGATGAAGTAGTGCGGGAACAGGTCGACAAAGTCCATAAGCTTTATAAAAGTCGTCCCGTCTACGTGCATGGGCGTATGCTCGCAGTTTACGGCAATGCCGTGCTCGTTGAAGTAGCCGTAGGGCGAGTATTGCCAGAACCACTTTTCGCCGCCGAGGGTTATGTCAACAGTGCGCAGGTTGCGCTTGTTCCTGCCGCCGAAGCCCTCGTTTTCGCGGCAGATGGAGCATTTGGGATAGCCGCCCGCAACAGAATTGCCGCTGACAGCCTTTTTGGGGTCGCGGAAATCGGGTTTGGCCTTGTTGATGGTTATTATAAGTCCGTTTGATTCAAAGCGGGGATTTTTGTCCAGCTTTTCGCGCTTGACATATTTGTTGCTTACGCAGTAAGAGTAAAACCAGTCCGTGGCGGCCTTGGAGCTTGCCTTTTCCAGCGAATGGAAGCGCGAGTTTATCTCCGCGGGCAGAAGGGAAAGTTCGCCGAAAATTTTGTCCTCCGCCTCGTCGTCAATGCCGTCGCCGCAGGACTGCAAAATTTCAAGCACGCGGTTTTTTATATAAATTGCATTGCCGCCGTCCAGCCCAAGGTGCTCTGTTG
>DVNU01000076.1 GCA_018714165.1 Candidatus Coproplasma excrementipullorum
CGTATAGCGTTCATCGCATACCCCGACAAGCCACAGCTCAAAATTGCTTATCCCTTTATTTTTATATAATTTTCCGCATGCATGCACCAACGAGTCCTGTCCCTTGCTATAATTCACAGACCCGGCACATACAAATATCAGCTTGTCATTTTGAAAAATCTTTTTTTGAGGTTTGTAAAAAACAGTAGTATCTATTCCGTTATATACTACCTGCATTTTTTCTTTAGGTAAAATATTTTCATATTTTTTATATAGAGCTTTTGATATGGTAATTATTTTATCCGATTTACCTATTATTTTATATCCGTATTTCTTATCATAAATCTTTCTCTTCTGATCTTCTTCCAAAAACTCCCTTAGATGCCAGACTATCGGCGTACGAGTTATTAGTCCAGCAATTGCGGCCACATACGAATATGTTGTATTTATGTGGATTATATCAATATGCTCCCGCTTTATCAGTTCCACAAGCTGCTTGATCGCGGTCTCATTTTTTTCTTTTTCTATGGCAATTTGTTCATGTTGCTCTTTAGTAAGTTCACGATCGCTTTTTACAATCCAATTATATGAATCTATAAATGTATATCTGATTTTATTTTCATCAAGTAAATTGCTCCCGTTGCCCGTCTTGTTTGGCAATACAACTAAAGTGTCAACATTAAACTTCTCGTTTAAAATTTTATTAAGTGTAACCATGCTTCTGAATGCACCAGAAACCATATTGTTGTCTGAAGGTACAAATAATACTTTCATATTTTTCTCTCCTCAATCTCTGCCGAACAAATCTCTTGTGTAAACCTTGTCCATCACATCGGAAAGCTCTTCCGATAGTCGGTTTGCCACTATTATGTCGCTCTTAGCCTTAAATACTGCCAAATCTTTGGTTATCTTGTGGCCGAAATGCTCGTCCGTCTTTGCCGCAGGCTCGTATATGAGTATCTGCGCCCCATAGTGCTCCAACCTCTTCATTACTCCCTGTATCGCACTCTGGCGGAAATTGTCGGAGTCGGTCTTCATTGTAAGGCGATATACGCCCACTACTATGTCCTTTTTATACGGGTAGCCGGCCTTTAACATTATCCTGTCGGCAATATAGTCTTTACGTGTTCGGTTTGAATCCACTATAGCCTGTATGAGATTTTCGGGCACGTCCTTAAAATTTGCTAAAAGTTGCTTCGTATCTTTCGGCAGACAATAGCCGCCGTATCCGAAAGACGGGTTGTTATATCCCGCCCCTATTCTCGGGTCGAGACATACTCCCTGAATTATCGCTTTGGCATCAAGACCGCGCATTTCGGCGTATGTATCCAGCTCGTTGAAGTACGAAACACGCAATGCAAGATATGTATTGGCAAACAACTTTATCGCCTCAGCCTCCGTTGCGTTTATCACAAGCTCGGGAATATCCTTCTTTATCGCGCCCTCTGCAAGCAATTCTATGAATTGCTTTGCGCGTGCCGTAAGTTCTTCGTCGGCAAGGTCACATCCCACTACTATGCGCGCGGGATAGAGATTGTCGTACAGCGCTTTTCCCTCGCGCAAAAACTCGGGGGAGAATATTATATTCTTGTAGCCGTACTTTTTGCGTATACCCACCGTATATCCGACGGGAATTGTTGATTTTATGACTATGCATGCGTGCGTGCCTGCCGCCAGCGCGTCCTCTATAACGCTTTCCACCGAAGATGTGTTAAAGTAATTTGTTTCGGGGTCATAATTGGTGGGCGTAGCTATTACTATATAGTCCGCTTCCTTATAAAATTGTTTGCCGTCGGCCGAAGCCCGCAGATTGAGAGTCTTTTCCGCAAGGTATTCCTCTATTTCCTTGTCGACTATGGGAGATTTCCGCGCATTCACAAGGGCGACTCTCTCCTCACTCACATCGACCGCCAGCACCTCATTATGTTGTGCCATAAGTATGGCATTTGACAAGCCTACATAACCTACACCAACTACTGCAATTTTCATAACTTCTCCGTCTGTGAATTTTTATTTTGAACGGCGCTTTGCACCTTTATTTTCACTTTGCAATGTAATCCAACAGCTTCAATCTGCGCATGTGATAGTAAAAATTTGAACGTTTTAAATGCGTAATGGCCAGCGCCTCGTCGAGAGTGATTTCCTTATTGCGGAATCTTTTTACGGCCGAGATAAATTCCGGGCTGTAATTTGCCTTTGGCCTGCCGAACCGAACTCCGTTGTTTTTGGCGTCCTTTATTCCCTTTGCCTGCAACGCGCTGTTAGCCTGTTCCCTTTCCGCCGCGAATGTGAGAGTCTGCCCCACGGCCGCCGAAACGCAGGGCGAGAGACGGGTATCGACGGCGGGCAGGTCGATTATGCATATATCTGCGCCGAGCGCCGAAACAAGACGGCTCCATTCGCGCGAAATTGCGGCATATGTACCGCCGAGATTATTAAGCGACATGAGCACGAGCAAATCCCCGCGCGCAAGCCTGCCAATAAGCGTACTCCAAACAGGTCTGAGAGAAGCTTTTTCGGCCCCGTCCTCCACCAATATGTTCTCCCGCGGTACGCCGAACCGCATATATTCCTGAACCTGCCGCGCCACACTCACGCCTCGTTTAAGCTGCCCGGCATACGCGTAAGTTGTCATCGCGCCTCCGTCCTACAAATAAATCGTACTTTTGCTGACTGAAAATTTTTACCGAATTTGTATTGCAAATCGCACGGTTATGTGATAAAATAGCTTATAGATATAACGATTCGGACAAGCAATGACAATAACAAAAAAAGTACGATTATTTCGGGAAGCAAAAAGCGCGAGTGCGGCAAAATCGCCGCACTCGCGCTTTTTGCAAATAAAATACAATTTTGAAAAAATTTTACAATTCGGGTATGTACAAACTTTGATTTTGATGTTATAATAAATACAGATACCAAAATATCAAGGGGAATACTTATGGCTGACAAATCGAAAGAACGTTTTATAACCATGGGCGAACTGCTTTTGAGGCTCGCCCCGCCCAACTACGAAAAGATACGCATGGCAAACCAGTTCAACGTAACCTACGGCGGCGCCGAGGCGAACGTTGCCGTTTCGCTCTCCAATCTCGGAATCGATTCGTCCTATTTCACCGTCGTGCCCGACAGTTCGATAGGCAAAGCCTCCATCCGCTATCTGCGCGCCAACGACGTGCACTGCTCTCCCTGCATAAGGGCGAAAAAGGGCAGAATGGGGCTCTATTACCTTGAAGAGGGCTTCGGCGTGCGCGCCTCTAAGGTGACGTACGACAGGGCAAATTCCGCCTTTGCCACCTACGACTTTTCGACGATAGACTTCAAAGAAAAGCTCAAAGGCTACACATGGCTGCACATGAGCGGCATAACCCCCGCCCTTTCGCAAAACTGCCGCGACCTTACCATGATTGCGCTTAAAACGGCGAAAGAGCTCGGAATGACGGTAAGCTTCGACTGCAACTTCCGCAGCGCGCTTTGGGGTTTCCAGGAGGCGCGCGACTGCCTTACCGACTACATGCCGTATATCGACGTGCTCATCGGCATAGAGCCGATAAACCTGATAGGGCCCGACGGAAAGGACGTAAAAGAGGGGCTTTCGATGACCCCCACCTTCGACGAGCAGGACAGAGTATTCAAGGCGCTGCACGACAAGTGGAACTTTAAGGCGATAGGGCGCACGGTGCGCTACGTTCACTCCGGCAGCGAAAATTCGCTTAAAGCTTTCCTCTGGTACGACGGAAAAACTTACGAGAGCAAGACGTTCCGCTTCACCATTCTCGACAGGGTAGGCGGCGGCGACGCGTTTGCGAGCGGACTTTTCTACGCGATGATGGACGGAATGAAGCCCGACGACATAGTAAACTTTGCCGTTGCAAGCTCGGTTATGAAGCACACCATGCACGGCGACTTCAACATTACCGACGACGTTGAATCGATAAAGAACCTCATGAACCAGGACTTTGAGATTAAGAGATAACAAAAAGTTTTAATTTTGAGTGTATAAAGAACGCCCGCCCGCGCAAAATTTGCGCGGGCGGGCTTATTTTTGCCGCAGGAAAGAGCAATTCGATTCCTTAATAAAGGCTCCCTTTTTAAAGGGAGCTGGCGCAAAGCGCCTGAGGGATTAGCCTCCTCTTTTAAGGACGAGCAAGGCGTTTCATAGCACAACAGACACCCGTTGTGCGTGCCACAGCGAGATGAGCAAACGCATAGCGGGTCGCGTTTGCGGTGACCGCGCCGACATGACATCACCTTAATGGCGGCAAGACAGTGCCGAGCCCAAGCGAGGCGGAGGGATTAAAAGTATTGTAACCCCATTGTCATTTCGACCGAACAACTCCAACCGTCATTTCATGCGAGGAGGCGCAGCCGACGACACTTTGCGGAGGGCTCCCTATGGGAAGCCGCAAACCGAAGCTGTTTAGTATTATATTGTCATTTCGACCAAACAACTCCAACCGTCATTTCGTGCGAGCGTAAGCGACGCTTTGCCGAGGCTCCCGAAGGGAAACGGCAAACCGAACGCAGTGAGCGGAGAAATCTCATATCTCTCTTTGTCCGCAGCCTTACGGCTGCGAGATTCCTCCGCTACGGTCGGAATGACAAAGACGGGAATCCCCCTTTTATTCCCCCTTTAAAAAGGGGGACTTGGTTCAGCATTTATGGCTCCCTTTTTAAAGGGAGCTGGCGCGAAGCGCCTGAGGGATTTTATGCCTCTGCAATTATAATTATTGCGGCGGGCGCATGCGCGCCCGCCGCAATAATTGTGAAATAAATTTATAGGAGGGGCATTTGCCCGAGTGTGTTAATTAACAGGCGCGGAAATGCCGCTATTTACAGTCCATGTTCCGTCTCCGTTATTTACAGGAGCTTTTACAATATCGAGGAAACTGTAAACACTTATATCCTTATTATAGGTTCCGCCGTAAATAACTGCAGTACCTAACGTTGCACCGCTGTCAGAGAATATTGGCGTAGTTTTTCCGCTGGGCTTATCATTAACCGATATGGTGTCTAAGCTCAAGAAAGTACCGCCGTATATTGAGCAGTAAGCCTCCTCTCTTACGCCTCCGCTTTGAGTATCGTTCCCGACTAAAACAACTGCCGCGCCGCTGCTGCGATACGTGCCTCCCGATATTATAACAGAATGTGTTTTATCGCTTTCGCCTGCAACATAGAGCGCATAGTATGCTTTATTAGTCGTGTCCTCTCCGCGCGCATAAACTACGTCTTCAACCCAAACATCGCAATCTGTGATTACCGCACTGCCGCCGTTAATGGCAATACCGCCCTGAATACCGTGAATTTCGCCGCCGTGAATCTCTATTATGCAATAGCCGGCTTTGCCTCGACGCTCAGAGTAAAAATAGCCGTCATTCACTATTGTAGAACCCTCATTAGTTAGAGCGGCACCGTTTATTGCAATGAATTCTCCACCATTTATTTTGGCACTGCCTTGAGATGAAATCTCAAGCGCATTTCCGTTATTTTCAGCAGCCTTAAATGTACCCTCTTCAACTATGAGATTTCCTTCTATATATACCGTAGTTCCCCAGTTTTCAGCAATGAATGTGCCGCCATAAATTGTAGAGGCCGTAGATTCTTTATATATCCAAACAGTACAACCCGCAGTACTATTGCTTATATAATTACCGCCGTAAATATACACATTACCTTGCGCATTTATTAATGCATACGCAGCACCGCCGCCATTATAGATTATACCTCCATTACCATCTGTACTACTATCAAGCAACGTAAGCTCTGCTCCAGCTGAAATTCTAACATAATTACTTGGTGCTTTTGTGCCGGTAGTTACGATATGATTATTAAAATCAATTGTTACCTTGCCGGTTTTTAATACGAACGACTTACTCAAAGTACTATCCTGCGTTAAAATATAATAGCC
>DVNU01000007.1 GCA_018714165.1 Candidatus Coproplasma excrementipullorum
CATCAACCCGGGGGACGTGCACAGGAAAGTTTCGTGGGTGAGCGGAGCGATCGTCTACCAGATCTTTGTGGAGCGTTTTTTCGTCGGGCGATGAGGGGCTTTTTTGTGATACGATTTTTCCGAAAAAGCCGTTATATCCCATTGCTCGAAAAAGACGCGCGATGACAGGCTTTTATAAGAGTACCGTTTTTTAAGCAAAAAGCCGTTGTTATCGTGTGTTTTAAGACGTTTTTTTAAGCGTACAATTTTAGATGTCGTGGCGCGAAAGCGTATTCAACAGTCGGCATCACAATAGAATGGCTAACCACCATAGAGCAATGCAAAGTTGCTAAATACGGTTAATTATTTTTTAAGTATGCCGACAACTTTTTGCGCGTGCGCATGAGTGCAGACTTGATTTTGCTCTGCGAACAGTGCCAATCGCGAGCAATATTTTTAATTGAATCAAACATCCAGTACCGCCGCACAAACCAGTCTCTCTCCTGCGGCGGCTGAGACCGCAAGAACAGACTGATGTGACCGCCCAGCTCCTTAAGCTCGACCTCGTCCGATATATCGTCGTCGCAGGACAGAACTTCGGCAAGCTCCGTCAGCGACACCTCAAGGTCGCGATTGCGCTTTTTTGCATGGCTCTGACCGTATTTTTTGAGCGCCAGGTTGCGCACGATTTTGCACAGAAAGGCCGATAAATGGTCGGGCCTGTCGGGCGGAATTGTATTCCAGGCCGCCATATATGCGTCGTTTATGCACTCCTCGGCGTCCTCTTTGCAGTGCAGAACGGAGTCCGCCACAGAATAACACAGTCTGCCGTATTTTTTGTGCGTTTCGTCTATGGCCGCGGAACTGCGCGCGAAGTAGAGCGCGATTATCTGAAAATCTTCCATATCTGCCTCCTCACTTATAAGTACCAATTGGGGCGCATACGGTTGCAAAATTTTAATAAATTTATGCGGCGGCGAGCTTTCAGCTCGCCGCCGCACACAATTTAAAGGAGTAAATGTAGTGTGTCCTTAATTATAATAATATTGTCGTATCGCCGTTAGTTGCCGCATATGTGCGGGGCAATAATCTGTGCACATCATTTTATGCACAACTTGCTTTAAGTATTATTTAACGCAATTTTCGTATAAAGGATAAGCCGCGCACAGCTTTGCCACCTCGGCGGTGACGTATTCGAATGCGCCATCCCTTTCCTCTATCACTTTAGTGATGAGCCGGGCGATCTTTCTGGCCTCTTCCTCCTTCATTCCGCGCGTCGTCATTGCGGGCGTGCCTATGCGTATGCCCGAAGTGACGAAGGGCTTTTGCGTGTCGAAGGGAATGGCGTTTTTGTTGACGGTGATGTGCACTTCGTCGAGCATCTTTTCAAGCTCCTTGCCAGTCATGCCCTTGGAAGTGAGATCGAGAAGAATGAGGTGGTTATCCGTGCCGCCCGAAACCATATTGACGCCGAGCTTGCTGAACTCATCGGCCATGGCCTTGGCGTTTGCAACTATCTGCTTCTGGTACTCGTTGAACGAAGGGTCGAGCGCCTCCTTAAAGGCGACGGCCTTTGCCGCGATTATGTGCATAAGCGGGCCGCCCTGGATGCCGGGGAACACGGCCTTATCTATGGCCTTGCCGTACTGCTCCTTGCACATTATAACGCCGCCGCGGGGGCCGCGGAGCGTCTTGTGCGTTGTGGTGGTCACAAAGTCGGCGTAGGGCACGGGCGAGGGATGAAGTCCCGCCGCAACCAGGCCCGCGATGTGCGCGATGTCCACCATCATATATGCGCCCACCTTGTCGCAGATCTCCCTTATGCGCTTGAAATCTATAACTCTGGGATAGGCGCTGGCGCCCGAAATTATCATCTTGGGCTTGCACTCGACGGCAATTTTTTCCATCTCGTCGTAATCAATAGTCTGCGTATCTTTGCTTACGCCGTAGGGCACGATGTTGAAGTATTTACCCGAAATATTTACGGGCGAGCCGTGCGAAAGGTGGCCACCGTGGGCAAGGTTCATGCCCATTACCGTGTCGCCGGGCTGAAGCATGGCAAAGAACACGGCCAGGTTTGCGCTGGCACCCGAATGGGGCTGGACGTTGCAATATTCACAGCCGAAGAGCTGCTTCAATCTGTCGCGCGCGAGATTTTCGGCTATGTCGACAAACTGACAGCCGCCGTAGTAGCGGTGGCCGGGGTAGCCTTCGGCATATTTATTTGTCAGGTGACTGCCCGCCGCGGCAAGCACCGCGGGCGAGACAAAATTTTCGCTGGCGATGAGCTCTATATTGCCCTGCTGGCGCGAAAGTTCAAGCTTCAGCGCTTCGGCAACTTCGGGGTCGGTCTGTTCGATGAGCGAGATATCTATCATTGCATTTTCTCCGAATTTATATTTATGCAATAATTATAGCACATACTTTGTAAATATACAATAGTTTGAATATAATTTGATTAAAAAATAATGCGGCCGCGCTAAATAGCGCGGCCGCATTATTTACGGGCGGTAAAACCGCCACATTTCCATTATAAATTATCGTCAAGAAACTCTTTCAGTTCGGCTTTGGGCATAAATCCTATGGATTTGGCCGTCATTTCGCCATTTTTGAAGATTGCGACGTAGGGTATGGACATTATGCCGTAGCGCACGGAAAGATCGGCGCACTCGTCCACGTCCACCTTGATGAACACAGCCCTGTCGGAATACTCTGCCTCGGCCTGTTCTATGACGGGGGCGAGCATCTTGCAGGGGCCGCACCAGGTTGCAAAGAAATCGCATACCACGGGCTTGTCGCCGTTAATGAGTTTATCGAACTGCTGGGAATTGACCTTTTCAGCCATTGTTGTTTCCTCCTTTAGCTTTGCTTATATATTTGCACAGGTCGCCGAAAGCCACACTTTCGGACGAGCCGTCTGCCATTTTTTTGACGTTGACCTTGCCTTCGGCAAGCTCATTTTCGCCGATAACTGCCACATATGCGGCACCCAATTTGTCGGCGTACTTTAGTTGCGCCTTTACAGAGCGCTCCATCAGATCACATTCGGCGGCGATATTGTCTGCACGAAGCTGCCCCGCGAGCGCAAAGGCCTTAAAGCGGCTGGGCTCGTCCATCCCCGCGATGTAGATGTCGGGCACGGGCGGTTGGGGGAAGGATATTCCCGTGTTTTCCATCAGAAGCATCAGCCTTTCAA
>DVNU01000008.1 GCA_018714165.1 Candidatus Coproplasma excrementipullorum
GTGTGACCGTCCGCACACTCCAGTACTACGACCGCGAGGGACTGTTCAGTCCGTCTGCCATAAGCGAGGGCGGGCGCAGATTGTATACAGATAAGGATATAATTAAACTGCATCAGATCTTATCTTTAAAGTCGCTGGGTTTTTCGATTGCCGAAATCAAGGATAGCCTGACGGCAATTGACACGCCCGAAGAAGTTGCCGCCGCTCTTTCGGAACAGTCGCGGGTCATTCAGTCACAGATTGATTCGCTCACGCAATCGCTGAGCGATATTCAGGCTCTGCGAACGGAGGTTTTGAAGATGCAGACAGTGAATTTTAAAAAATATTCCGATATCATCGTCAACTTACAGATGAAAAATGACAACTACTGGCTGATAAAGTATTTTGACGACGACACTTTGGATTATCTGCGCAAGCGGTTTGATAAAGAGAGCGGCCTGGCCTTCATAAACAAATTCAACGCCTTGCGCGACAGGGCCGTGCAGTACAGCAAAAACGGTGTGTCTCCTGACAGCGAGCAGGGCCAGAAATTTGCGCGGGAATTCTGGAATCTCATCATGCAGTTCACTGGCGGCGATATGAATATGTTGCCCCAGCTGATGAAGATGGGTAGTCTTGACACGGATAATGCCGAGTGGCAGGAGAAGATGAACGAGCTGAACGCTTTTATCGGCCCGGCGCTTGAGACATATTTTAAAAATGCGGGCGTAGACCCCTTTGAGGTGAAAAATGGCTGACGCGTTGCAGGTGAAAGGTTTAATAAAAAGTTATGGCAACGTTGAGGTACTCAAAGGTATCGATTTCACCGTTCGTCAGGGTGAAATTTTTGCATTGCTCGGCGTAAACGGCGCGGGCAAGACCACGGCGCTTGAATGTATCGAGGGTCTGCGCTCATATGACTGCGGAGAGATTACAGTCAACGGCAGGATAGGCATCCAGCTCCAATCGGCAACGTTGCAGGCGTACATAAGAGTATATGAGGCGATAAACCTGTTTGCGAAATGGAACGGCGTGACGCCGGATAGGGAGATGTTGCGCTCGCTGGGCATAGACGAGCTGGCAAAAAAGAGGTATGCCGACCTCTCTACGGGTCAGAAGCGCAGGTTACATCTGGCGCTTGCCCTGATTGGCGACCCTGAGATTGTGTTCCTCGACGAACCGACGGCCGGGCTGGACGTTGAGGGCAAAGTCAGCCTGCACGAGCAGATAAGGGCGCTGAAGGCACACGGCAAGACGGTCATTCTGGCAAGTCACGACATGGCCGAGGTTGAAGAACTGTGCGACCGCATAGCCATATTGAAAGACGGTAAAATTGCCTTTTTAGGCACAATCGGCCAGCTGACCGAGGCCGTCGGCAGACAATATACGGTACAGATAACTACTGCTCTCGGCAAAGACAGTTTTGACACGTCAAACCTTACCGAAACGTTGCTTGAAAAGGTCAGGGAATACAGGGAGAGAGGCGTTGAAATTACAGACATCAGGACGGACAGGGGAACGCTCGAACAGCATTTCATTCACATAGCGAGGGAGGGAAGATGAAGGCATTTTTATATGGAGTCGGCCTGCAATTCAAATTGGATATCCGAAGCAGGACGATGCTTATAACCTGCTATCTCGTGCCGCTGGTATTCTTTTTCTTTATGAGCGGAATATTTATATCGGTAGATCCGAACGCAAGGGCGACGCTCATACCGTCGATGTCGGTGTTTGTCGTTACAATGAGTGCACTCATCGGCCTGCCGCCGTCGCTGGCGGAGGTGTACGGCACCGACGTGAAAAAGGTGTATAAGGCAAACGGAGTGCCGCAGGCTCTTGGCGTTGTAACGCAGTTTATTTCCTCATTTCTGCACACATTTATCGTCTGTCTGATAATTTTTGCCGTGGCGCCGTTTGTCTTTGAGGCGCAGTTGCCTGATAATGTGCCGCTGTATTTTCTGTCGCTTGCGGCACTGCTCTGCGTAACACTTGCAATCGGGTGTGTGCTGGGGCTTATGATAAAAAGCCAGTCCAAACTGACAATGGCGGCTATGATAATCTTTCTGCCGTCAATAATGCTTTCGGGCATAATGTTCCCCGCCTCGATGTTGCCGCAATTTATGCAGTATATCGCCTATGTCTTTCCTGCAACAATAGGGTTTCAGGCGATGACTGCGTTTGAGATATGGCATCTTCCCGTGCTTTTGGGCGAATTTATAGTCTTTTGCGCGGTTGCATCAATTATTCTTAAGGTTAAGGTCGGCAGATAAAACTGGACTACGCTCGATTTGGGTGGAAATGGCGTGTGCTTCAGTGCGTGCAGAAAATATATCATAAATTTTTTGACATAGTCTTTAAAATTGGCTTGACAATGAATTCAAAATGTTATATGATAAAAAAGCTTTTGAAAAAGCACGCACTCATGGCGGAATTGGCAGACGCGCAAGACTAAGGATCTTGTGGAGCGATCCATGCAGGTTCAACTCCTGTTGAGTGCACCAAGTCTTAATAGCTTGAACTTCTTTGTCATAAAAAGAATGTTCGG
>DVNU01000077.1 GCA_018714165.1 Candidatus Coproplasma excrementipullorum
AAAGGACATGTCGGGAGATAGTTTGGATATAAAATTTATGACGATTATGGCCACCGTGGCGGGAAAAATTATGCCGCCGACTATCTCCACCGCACCGCCCGAAATAAACAGGGCGGACGGTTGGTAGATGGCTCCCGCCCCGCTACCGCCCGTCAGCACGGTGAGCGTAACGAGTATGGGGGTCACAACCTCCACCTGCGCCTTGACGTTGTCTATGCTCTGCGCCGCCGATGAAACAATTCCCGCGAGCATAGCCGCAAGAATAGTTATGATCAATGCGTAACAGACTATCCGCACGACCTTGGTTGTATGAACGCTCATAGGCCCGCCCTCCGCGCTTTTTACAATTGCACAGATTATTGACAGGGCAATTATCTGCAGGAACGCAGGCAACAGCGAAAGCACGTTTTCAAAGAGTACGGAAAACAACTCGCCGAGATAGCTTGAATAGTCCAGGCTGAGATTGCCGCGGACGAGATACTCTACTATCTCCCTTGCGCTGTCCCCGAATGTGAACAGAAAATCATTCTCTTGATTTTGCAGGTACTCTTCAAGCGCAGACATATCCAGGCCGTCGAGAATGGATAAAATATTGTCGTTCAGCTCCTGTTCGGCTTCGTCGGCGAACGCCGTTCCACCAATACAGAATAGCACTGCAACCGCCGCAACCAGCGAAAAAATTACTGCTATTTTTGTTTTCATACGCTGTTTATCAGTGACTGTATGACGGTGAACATAGCCCTGAGTATGGGTATGGACATGACAAAAATTATCAGCTTGCCGCACATCACCAGTTTGCCCGAAAGGCTGTCAAACCCCAGATCTTTTACTGCCCCTGCTGTAATTTCTATGAGATACCCCACCCCGACGACTTTGAACACCAGACGCACGACAGAGCTGTCTATGCCCGTCTGTTCGGTGAACTGCCTGATGAACTCAACGCTTGCGGAGAGGTAATCGAAGCCGAAAAGGATTATGATAATCCCGCCTGCAGTCAGGCACATAGGCACAAATTCTGGCTTGTTTGCCTTTAAAATCATAGCACATACGGCGATTATCACCGCCACGCAACACAGCCGTAAAATCATCAGAATAAATCGAACAATGCCATTATCTGTTCGAAGAGGTCGGCAATCATCGATATCACTACGGTTAAAACTATTATCAAGCCCACAAGACTTACGATAGTTGCGATGTCGTCGCGGTCAGATTTTTTTAAAATCTGACAGATTATAGTGATTATTATGCCGACTGCGGCAATTTTAAAAATTATGCTTATATCCATTATGCAAGTAAAACGGCGATGAGAATGCCTGTCATCAGCGCAATTTTTATATACAGCGAGCTGTACTTTTTGTAGTTTTCCCCGCTTTCCTCCATAAGTTTTTTAATCGTCGCCTTTCTTTCGTTGAGGTAGTCAATCTGCGACGAACTGTCGCTTACGCCAATATTCTTTATGTAATCGGCTATAAACTGCCCGTCGGAGCCATTCAATACGCTCTTGCCGGCAAGAATGTCGGGAATGTACCTGAAGTCTGCCGCAATCTGCGACATTCTGGCCTTGCCGAATTTGAGGTTGATGAGCATGCGCTCATTGAACTCATACAGTTCGGCAAAGACTTGCGCCCTCTTCTTTTTATCGGCCGAAAGCAACACGCCTATCGCCGTCGTTGCCGCTATAATTGCGCACAATATCAAAATTTTTATCATAGATCACAACGCTCTTGCCTATGCCGGTCAGCCGGCAGAAATATTCAAATGGCATACTCTTGAGAATATCCTTGTCGGTTATGTGCGTGGATGCGTAGACCGCTATGCCGCAGTCGGAGGCGTATTTTACGGCCTCGATGTCCCTTTCGCCGTACAGCTCGTCCGTGATGATAATCTGCGGCTTCATAGTGCGTATCGCGCAGGAGAAGGCTTCAAGCTTGTTGCCGCCGCGGACGATGTCGCACCTCTCCCCCAGCAGATAGCCGTCTCCGTCGCTGTCCGCGGCGGCAATCTCGTTGCGCTCGTCAAACACCAGAACGTTGTTCTTTCGCCCCAGATATCGTGCGAGGTCGCGGAGCATTGTAGTTTTTCCGTATCCTGGAGGCGAAAATATGACCAGGCTGTTTACTCCCCTTTCCTCAATTAACGAACAGATGTCCAGCGCACAGCCCTTTATGTCGTGCGGTATTCTGATGTTGAGTGAAGTCACGCACCTTACGGCGGTGATTGCGCCCCTTTCGGTCACATATTCGCCCGCAACGCCTATTCTCACCCCGCCGTCCAGCGTGACATAGGCATTTTTCAGCTGTTCGGCATACGCATAGACGCCGTCGGCGATTATGGAGGCAAACAGCCCGTCCACGTCGTAGACGCGAATGGCGTCGTTTGCGCTTGTGCAGACTCCGAAACTGTTTATATATGCATATTCGCCGCGGTACTCGATTATTACAGGTTGTCCCCTTCTTATGCGGATTTCGGTCAGAAAATTTATGTTGAGGCAATCTATCGCCCGCCTGATGTCGGGCGGCAAAAAGTTTAGGTTCACAATTTATGATACTATTTAAGACACAAAAAAAGACCGCCCGAAGGCGGTCTTTTAAAATTGATTATTTATTTTACATATTCATTTAAAAGCGTGAGGTTCTGCGAGATGAACTTGTCTGACTCTTCCGGCGTGAGCTTTTTGTAGGATAACAGCGCCAGAGAGTAGACATAGCCTGCTACAAACTTCTGTTTTTCATCGTTAAGTTCCTTGATCTTTGCAATAACGGGGTTGGCAGTGTTTATGACCAGTGTCTTTGCCACTTCGCCGTCGCTCATTCCGTAGAATGAGCCCATCTCGGAATATCTGCGCATATACTCGTCTGCATTGATGACTGCAGGTACGGCGGTATTTTTGAGCGACTGGGTCTTTATGGTCAGCTTGTCGTCGCCGATTGCGTTCTTGAAGATATCAATGAGAACGCTGTCCTCGACCCCGTCCTCGCCCTTGAGCGCGCCGGCTATGTCGGCGTCAATGCGCATAAACTTTAGCTTGTCGGGCATTTTATATTCAAGATAGCTTACAAAGTGGGGATCGATGAAGTTGTCGCAGATAATCGCGTTGATGCCGGCATCTTTGAACATCTTGACGTACTGCGCCTGCTGCTGTTCGTCGGAGACGTAGTATATTGTAGAGGGCGAAGGAGCATTTTTATCATCTTTTTTCTCCTCCTTGTCCTCTGACTCCTGCTTGTTTTCGCTCTCCTCGCCTTCGGCGGGCAGACCCAAAAACTCGTTGATGTTCTTGTACTCGCCGTTGATATCCTTGTAGATGATGATATCCTTTACGCGCTGATAGAAGTCGTCGTCTTTAATGCAGCCGAATTTTACAAAGTTGGCTAAGTCGCTCCAGCACTCCTCATACTTCTTTCTGTCCGTCTTGAAGAGCGAGACGAGCTTGTCGGCAACCTTCCTCGTGATGTACTTTGTTATCCGCTGAACCTGCCTGTCGTTCTGCAGGAAGGAACGCGAAACGTTGAGAGGAATGTCGGGGCAGTCGATTACGCCGTTCAAAAGCATAAGGAATTCGGGAATGACTTCCTTGATGTTGTCGGCAATGTACACCTGGTTGCAGTAAAGTTTAACCTTGCCGCGCTCCAGTTCGACCTTGTTCTTTACCTTGGGGAAATAGAGTATACCCTTGAGTCTGAAAGGGTAATCCATATCGAGGTGCACCCAAAAGATGGGCGGCGTAAAGTCGAAGAAGGTATCTGTGTAGAACTCCTTGTACTCCTCGTCCGTGCAGTCCTTGGCGGCCTTTAAATAGAGAGGCGTTGTGGTGTTGAGGGGTTTGTCCTTGCCGTCGCCCTTGTAATTGACATAGATATTGTAGGGCATGAATGAGCAGTATTTGGTTACAAGCTCGCGAATTTTGCTCTCTTCGAGGAACTCCTTCTCCTCGTCGAGAATGTGCATAACAATCTTTGTGCCGCGCCCTGCCCTGTCGCACTCCTCTATGGTGTAGGTCTTGTTGCCGTCCGACTGCCAGTGCACGGCGGGACTTCCGTCATAGGACTTGGTGAAGATTTCAACGTTGCCCGAAACCATATATGCCGAATAGAAGCCCAGGCCGAAGTGACCGATTATGCCGTCGCCGCCCGCCTTCTCGTACTTGGCAAGGAAGTCAGAGGCACCAGAAAAAGCTATCTGGGTTATGTACTTTTCGACCTCTTCCTCCGTCATACCTATGCCGTTATCCTCTACAGACAGCGTCTTATTATCCTTATCGACGGAAATTTTAATGCAGTATTCCTCGCCCTCGGTCTCGGTGGCAGAGCCCATTGTGACGAGCTTTTTGAACTTAGTGATAGCGTCTATGCCGTTGGCTACAATCTCCCTCAAAAAGATGTCCTTGTCGGAATACAGCCATTTCTTTATAATCGGCATCATATTTTCGCTGGAAATTTTTATGTTACCCTCTTTCATGTTAAACCTCCGTGTTATAACATTAATATTATAACCGCGCTTTATATCAATTAAACTTATGTGCCGGCAATGTATTTGCAAAAATTATAAATTTTACTTGACTTGTTCCATTTGCGTCTAGGTGAGGACTGCAAACACCGCAAGCATCCCCATCCACAAAAAGCGAACTTCGAATCGGACAATTACGAATATACAGACAGTAAAGGTAACAAAATTTACTGCTTTTTAAAAGTTCTTATATAATAAAATCAATTAATAAGTGCCGCAGTCATTAGACTGCGGCACCAAAATTTTAACTCATTTCTTTGATGGCCTCAAGGTTTCCCGATTGTATATACCCTATTCTCTTCAGAATTTCTGCAGGAGGAAGATCCCACCACTTCAAAGCTGAAAGCTCGGCAATTATCTCATCGGAAAAACGCTTGCGTATAGGTTTTGCAGGAACACCTCCGACGATTGTGTAAGGCGGAACATCTTTGGTAACAACCGCCCGCGCGCCAATGATCGATCCGTCGCCGATTGTAACTCCGGCAAGGATAACCGCTTCAAAACCTATCCAAACATCGTTGCCGATTACTATATCTCCCTTATTGTCCCACGCTTTATCTGCCCATATGCCATGCTCCCATTCGTCATAAAATATAGGAAACGGATAAGTAGATAGCGAGCTCAGAGTATGGTTTGCACTGTTGAACAGAAATTTTGTCCCACAGGCAATCGAACAGAACTTTCCTATTTTCAACTTGTCGCGATTAATGGGGTAATGATACAGAACATTATTCTTTTCAAAATCCCGCGGATCATTGACAAAGTCGTTATAAAAAGTAAAGTCGCCGATCTCGATGTTTGGGTCTGTAATTACATTTTTAAGATACACTATTGTATCATCCCCCTTGCGGGGATAAATTTTCTTGCTATCCGGAATAGCCATATCAAATCTCCTTTATAATTTATTTACAAGACTATTCCGGCATATACAATGCAGCGCTTCACCTCATTTAACTCCTAAAAAATCTCTTAATGATCTGGATAAAAAAGCGAGTCACTCTTGTGACTCGCTTTATAGTGCCTTAAATTACTTATTCTTCTTTTCAGCGTCGGCAAGAAGATCGCCAAGCGAAGTGCCGATGGAGATGGAACCTTCATTCCAGTTGGAGTACTCATCGTCAGACCTTCTGGGAGCGCGGCCTCTCTTGGGAGCTTCTTCGCCGCTTCTCTCAGCCCTGGGCTTCCTTTCAGGCTCGGGAAGTACTGCCTTGATAGAGAGATTCATCTTCTTTGCGGCAGGATCGAGTGAAATTATCTTTGCATCAACTTCGTCGCCGACATTGAGAACAGATGCGGGGGTCTCGATTCTTTCATAGGCAATCTGCGATACATGAACGAGACCATCTATACCCTTTTCAACCTCAATAAATGCGCCGAAGGGAACGATGCGGACGACTTTGCCGTGAATGACTTCGCCTACGGCATACTTGTCGGCTACCAGATCCCAAGGCTGGGGCTGGAGCTGCTTATATCCAATGGAAACTTTCTTGTTTTCCTTATCTACCTTAAGAACTTTAAACTGATAGGTCTTGCCGATTTCAAGAACGTCGGTAACAGCCTTTGCACCCGTCCAGGACAGGTCGGAGATGTGGGCAAGGCAATCGAAACCGTTTACGGATACGAATGCGCCGAAAGAAGTAACCCTTTCAACCTTACCTTCCACCACGTCGTCTACGGCGATGTTTGCAAAGAACTCTTCCTCCTTAGCTGCCTTTGCAGCTTCCCTTGCTTCCTTTTCTTCCTGAAGGATTACGCGCTGGGAAGCGATTATCTCCTTCTTTCTCGCATCCTTCTTTACCTCAAGGGCACGAAGACGAAGCGTTTTGCCTACGTACTTTGTAAGATCTTTTACAAAGCTGGGGCGAATTTCCTTTGCGGGAACGAATACCGAATAGGTGCCGACAGTTGCGGTGAGGCCGCCCTTGTTGTAACCTGTACATTCAACCTGGAATTCCTTGCCAGCCTCGATATCGGCGATGAGAGATTCCTCCTCCGCAAGAACTTTGATCATTCTCTGCGAGAGCTTTAAAGCGGGTTTAAGCTCGACGACAAGTAAATCGATAGTCTCGCCCACTTTGCCTGCATATTCGGCGGCGTTGTATTCTTCGCAGTCAAGCTCGTCCTTGCTCAAAGGAATTTCCTTCTTCGAAAACGGCAAGAGAATCTGCAGGCCATCGTCTGTAGCTTCCGAAATCGTTGCGGTGACGATCTGACCCTTTTTGAACTTCGATTCGCTGTCAATCTTTGCAACCACATCCGCCATAGAACTGGTTGCGTTTACTTCTGTGCTTTTTTCTTCCATCTTTAAGAGAACCTCCCGGTTTTGCGCCATCGGGGTTGACGCCCCTGAAACAATACCTACACTTTTAAAATTTTTAATTTTATCAAAATCCAGGTCGTCCGGACCTGAAAGTCTGAACACATTACTGCAATATGCGGCGCACACATCGTACAGCTTATTGGTGTTGCTGCTGTTGAGCCCGCCTATGACGAGCATCGCATCACACTTCTGCGCAAGTTTGGCCGCCTCAAGTTGCCGATCATAAGTAGTATAACAAATTGTTTTGAAAACAGCAACTGTTTTTTCACACAGATTTTTAATATTTTTGATTATTTCTTCAAATTTTTCTACTGAAAAGGTTGTTTGAGCAACTACACATACATCCTTATCCTTGATAATCGTAAAATCAAACGAAGGGTCTTTGACAACCAGCGCAGAAGAGCCTTCACACCAACCCTGCAATCCTATCACTTCCGGATGAGTGGCCTCGCCGACAATTACGATGAACTTGCCCTTTTCCGACTGTTCTTTGACTATCTTCTGCGTATTTCGCACAAAGTTACAGGTGCAGTCGATCACCTTTATATTCCTCTCTCTGCAGCTTTCGTAATACGACGCGGGCACGCCGTGCGAACGGAAGATTACGGTAGAGCCGTCTGGCACCTCGTTCAGATTCTCAACGGTAGTTATGCCGCGCGCCTTAATGTCGTTTACGACATGAGAATTGTGTATTATTTCGCCGAGAACGTAAGTGTTTTCGGCAGGAACGCTCATGGCCGTATCTACCGCGCGCTGCACACCTCTGCAGAAGCCGCTGTTTTTTGCGATTGTGACTTGCATATTACTTCCTATTCTTTTCCTTTTTGGGCTTGAGCGGCTTGAGCTTGGGGTGATGCCTGTCGATATAGGCCTGGCGCATATTCATCATCACAGCGCGCAGCCATTCATCTATTTTTTCTATCTCGTCCGCAGTCAGCCTCTTGCCGTAGAACTGGGTAAGATATATGGGGTCTCCATAGACCACATCTACCATGTGGAACACCCTCATCCTCTCTATCTGAATGACGGGAACGATGGGTGCCTTCGTCTTTATGGCCAAAGCGGCGGCTCCGCCCTTGAAGGGCAGAAATTGTTCATATGAATGGTTGCGGGTGCCTTCGGGAAAGATGTTTATAACTTCGCCGTTTTTGAGGTATTTAAGGCAGGTTTTAACGGCCTGCACATCGCTTCCGTCTCGCTTAACGGGTATGCACTGCAACCAGTCAAGCGCCTGCTCACCAACATTCCAACTGCCAAATTTTATTTTGGCGAGCTCGTTTTTAGCCATAAAATGCACGGCTCTGTCAGTTGCCATGGCGGCGGGAATTACGTCCCAGATGCTGTAGTGATTGCCGATTATTATGAGCGGACCTTCATTGTGGCGCGTGAGGTTGCCGTGCCGCCTGTAGGGGAAAAACGGCCTGAAAATTACCTTTTCAAGTCTGCGCAGCATATCAAAAGTCTTGCGCAGTTTGCGCATGCGCTCTTTTTCAGCCTCGTTTATCATATTTTCTCCTGAATTTTTTCGCATATTGTCTGCGCTACCTCTTCTGCAGTCATTTCGGACGTGTCTATGACGACGGCGTCGGCCGCACACCTGAGGGGCGCAACCGCCCTGTTCCTGTCCTGCTCGTCCCTCTCGTTTATATCCTTTAAAATACTCTCGTATGACTGGGCCGAACCCTTGAGCCTATCCTCATTATATCTGCGCTTCGCCCTTATTTCGGGAGTTGCCGTAAGGAAGAATTTGAAAGGACAGGCGGGCAGAACGTTGGTGCCGATGTCCCTCCCGTCGAGTATGCAGGAAACTTCGGAGGCAATTTTGCGCTGGAGTTCGACCATCTTCATACGCACCGACGGATATGCGGAGACATACGATGCCAACATTGAAATCTGCGGCGTTCTTATCTGACCTGAAACGTCCTCGCCGTCCAAAAGGGTCAGCTGTCTGCCGTCGCGGTACTCAACTTTGAGGTCAATGTGGTCAATTACACGCTCAACCTGGCTTTTTTCGGCATAATCCACGCCGCTTTTCAGACATTTAAGTGCAGCAGCGCGGTACATCGCGCCCGTATCCAGGCTGAGAATGTCAAGCTTTTTTGCCACCAGCTTGGAGACGGTGCTCTTGCCGCTGCCGGCGGGGCCGTCGAGCGCAATGTTTATAACTTCGCTGAGATCTTTGCGCAGCGAACGCGCACCGCGCAGATAGACGTATTTGACAGGCCTGTCGGTCTCGGCAAGCACCATGACGCGGACACAGAGCGCCAGCGAACCGTCGATGTCTGGTTCAAGCGAGGAATACAGCGCGCAGTCTGAAAAACCCGCCTCTCTCGCCGCCTTTGCAGGGTACAGCGATTTGATGTCCGCCGTAGACGACAGCAAAATGCACACAATTTCTTCGGAGTGAAGATTGTTTTTTGTTTTAATGGCCGTTAAAAGTTCTTTAACGCCCGCGCGCACCTCGTCGGGGGTATCCGCCGCAAGCGTAGTCGCTCCTCTTATTGCTTTCATCTCAGTATGTAAATCAATCCTTGATAGAATTTCCCGCGGCGTAGCCTGTAGCAAAGGCTATCTGCAGGTTGTAACCGCCCGTAAATGCGTCCACGTCGAGCACTTCCCCGCAGAAATACAGGCCCTTTACAAGCTTGCTCTCCATCGTCTTGGGGTTAATGTCCTTTACGTCCACGCCGCCGGAGGTTATTATCGCCTCCTCGTAACCGCGGAGAGACGTGACAATCATATCAAAATTTTTGATGTTTGTCAACAAAGCGGCGCGCTCGGCGCGCGTAATTACGTTGACTTTCTTGTCCACCGCAATGCCCGCTCTCTGGAGCACAACGTCGATAAGGGACACCGGAAGAAGATTTTTAAGGCAGTTGTAAATACTCTTATTGGAAAACTCGGCAAAATCTCGCAGAATACGCTTGTCCAGCATGGCATCGTCCAAAGCGGGCTTTAAATCGAGTCTTAGCTTTACTCCCTTCAGATCGAGCCTGTTTATGAGACTGGACAGCGATAAGATGAGCGGCCCCGACGCGCCGAAATGCGTAAAGAGCATCTCACCCATATTGTCAAACACAACTTTGCCCGCATACTCAGCCGTCAGTCTGACGTTTTTCAGAGTCAGCCCCTGCAAACTTTTGAAATAACTGCCCGCAAGGTTTACGCCGCAGAGCGCCTGCCTCGGCTCAACTATTTTGTGCCCCGCCTTGCGTGCAAATTTATAGCCGTCGCCCGTCGAACCCGTCGTGGGATAGCTGAGTCCGCCCGTGCAGACTATGATTTTGTCCACTGAATGGCTGCCATCCGAGGTTATTATGTCTGACACAGTACTGTTTAAAAATGTAAAATCTTGCACTTCATCGTCAAGACATATGCGCACCCCGGCATTTTTACAGTATATTTCGAGGCATTTAGTTATATCGCTGGCCTTATCCGACTGGGGAAAGGCGCGGTTGCCGCGCTCTACCTTTACGGGCACCCCGCCATCTTCAAAAAATTGTATAGTGCGTTCGGGCGCGAAAGAGTAAATTGCACCTGTCAGAAATTTTGAATTGCGCACGACGTTGCGCAAAAATTCTTCTGGCGGCACGGCGTTTGTAAAGTTGCACCTGCCCTTGCCCGTTATGTATATCTTTTTTCCGCATTTATTGTTCTTTTCGTAGACGGTAACCTCGTTCCCGTTGACCGCTGCAGCGTAAGCCGCCATAAGCCCTGCCGCCCCTCCGCCTATCACAGCAACTTTCATATCAGTCTCCTGCATTCACAAATTGAGTCATATATCAAAATGTGCCCGCAGACAGCCAGTCTGCGGGCAATTGCATTTATTTTTTATCGCTATTCTCGCTTTTGTTGCGCTTTCTGCCCTTGATTTTAAACTTGCTCTTAATAAATTTATCAATTTTATCTGAGTATTTGCATACAAGGTAGAAGGCCAGCACAACCAACGCTGCCAGCACTATCCACGTGAGTATGCCCCACCAGGTATTGAACGGTATGAGGTCAAATGACAACGATACCGTAAATGTGGATATCAGCCTGGTTATAACTATCATTACCAAAAAGTACGGCCAGGTCATCGATGAAAGTCCGGCCACAAAGCACAAAACGTCGTCCGGGAACATCGGCAAAAGGAACATCAACGATAAAATGAGATAGTCCTTACCCTTTATTTTATCCAGCCATTTGTCGAGGTCATCCTTTCCGACAATCCAACACACCGCCTTGTATCCAACCCAGCGGCCTATTGCAAAGGCCGTAACCGAACCGAGCACGATTCCGATAAAACTGTACAGCGAACATTCAAGCCAGCCGAACAGAACAACGCCGGCCGCAACTGTTGCAGAACCAGGAACGGGAAGAATGACGACCTGCAGATATGAAAACAATATATATATAATGACTGCCCAGGCGCCGAAACCGTCTATATATTGCTGAAGAGCCTCCACGCTGGTTATCTTCTGAATGAACCCGGTTGCACATATCACATAGAAAATTACCGCAAAAATATCAGCACAGATGAGGCCAAGTATTATCAGCCTGTATATCGACTGTTTTCTGAGCAGAAAGAACACAACGTATAATACGAGCACTACAAAAGTCAGTGCGGCCAGAGTCCACACCAGTATTTCATAATAGTCGGCTATAAATTTCAGGCTTCTGTAGCCAAGTCCCAAAATTGCAAACAGCAGAGCCACTGCGCCAAGCGTTATAGCAAACAGTATGCTTGCTACATCTTTCAGAACGGCAAATAACGCCTTTTTATCTTTAATCATTTACTTTAATATTATATCGATAATAAGATTGCTTTATAATTACTGTGTGAAATTTTTGACTGCATCGGTGGCAAGTTTGTCACATATATTGTTGTACTCGTTGTCAGCGTGACCCTTAACCTTTATAAATTTCACTCTGTGCACGCGTGTGAGCGCAAGCAACTGCTTCCACAAATCGTCGTTTAAAACGGGTTTGTTGTCCGACTTTTTCCAGCCCGATTTTTCCCAACCGTATACCCAGCCATTATTGAAGGCGTTTACCGTATAGGCCGAATCGCTGTAAACGTCGACCTCGCAGGGTTCCTTCAAGCAGCTCAGGCCTGTGATTACGGCCGTAACCTCCATGCGGTTATTGGTAGTATCGGCAACCGCGCCCGAAAGGCGTTTTTCGTGCCCGTTATACATAAGCACACAGCCGTACCCGCCTACGCCAGGGTTGCCCGAACAGGCGCCGTCAGTATATAAAGTTACTCTTTTCATTATCTGGAGAGCTCTTTTGAACGCGCCACGCACGCGTCGACAGCTTTACCCACGACGGCGCGGAAGTTATTCTCTTCCAGAACCTTGACGGCCTCGATTGTGGTGCCGCCCTTGCTGCACACGTTCATTATCAGCTCTGATATGGGCTTGTCGCTATGCTGAACCATCTCCGCGCCACCCATAACCGTCTGCACGGCCAGAGTCGTGGCCTCGTCCTTAGTCAACCCCTGCTTTATGCCCGCGTCGATGAGGCTGTCTATGAACATAAACACATATGCGGGCCCGCTGCCGCTTATACCCGTAACAGCGTCAAGCTTGTCCTCGGACAAACTTAAAACGGTGCCAAGACAGCTGAACAACAGCGTAATGAACTGAGTGTCGTCTACATTTTTGTTGAAGTCGGACATATCAACGCCCATGGCGCCGCAACCCACCGAGCAGGGCAGGTTGGGCATACAGCGCGCAACTTTTATGAGCCCCACGCCAAGCGCATTTTTGATGTAACTTTTCCTCACGCCCGCCATTATAGAGATCACTTTGTCAATCTTCAAATCCGAAATACCGCTGGCAACTTCGTCAAAAGACTGGGGTTTTACGGCAAAGAGCACAAATTCGCTCTCCTCGGCAACCCTGCGGTTGTCCGTCGTAATTTCAACGCCAAGTTCCACGTTGACATCACTGAGCTTCTTTTCATCGGGATCGCTTACAATTATCTTTCTGGCGCTCATAAAATCGGACAGCACAACGCCCTTTAAAATGGCATTAGCCATAAAGCCGCAACCA
>DVNU01000078.1 GCA_018714165.1 Candidatus Coproplasma excrementipullorum
GCCCCGGCTTGCGACTAATTGTTTTCCGTATAGCGGATAGTCAGAAAGCGGCAAATCGACTTGGCAATAGTATTCCGTTCTGTTTATCTGATATAATACTGTGTGCGTTTTTGCGGCTTTCAGTTCCACCAAGGCAAAATAATCCGAACCTTTTGGCAACAGCCGATTGGTTCGGATTTGTCTTAAGGCGATAAAAAAAACAGGCTCTCCGCCCGAACGGAGAGCCTTAAAATATAACAATATCTCATTAAATCACATCTTAGCGCCGCATTCGGGGCAGAATTTTGCGCCGGGCGATATGGGCGCGCCGCACTTGGGGCAGGCCCTCTTTACACTTGTGCCGCATTCGGGACAGAATCTGGCGCTAGACGGCATTGCCGCACCGCAGACGGGACATTTTGACTGCGTCGCGCCGTTAACAGTTTCGCCCATAGAGCGAGCAAGATCGGCGCCTATACCAAGGCCCACCCCCGCACCGACAAGCCCTCCGGCCCCGCCGCCGGGATTCTTTGCCGCCTCCATCATGGCGTCGGCCTTGGCAATCTGTGTATAGACGTCGACATTTCCGCGCAGAACGCCGAGGCGCGCGTTTTCATCGATGGCCTTTTCGACCTCGGGAGGAAGCGAAACGCTTTCGAAATTGAAGGACGAGAGCTCGAGGCCAAGCAACTTGAAGCGCGGCGAAAGATTTTTTAAGACATCTTCAGAGAGTTCTATGAGGTTTGCGGACATCTCGGTAACAGGGATACCGCATGTGCCTAAAGCGTCTGACATACCCATAACCAGCACAGAGCGCAAATAATCCTCTACATCAGCCGTGGTAAAAGAATACCGGGCGCCCGATAATTCCTTTAACAGCAGTTTTGCGTCCTTTACCCTGAATGAGTATGTGCCGTAGCCACGCACGCGGACGGTGCCCAACTGGCTGTCCCTTATCAGAACGGGCGTGGCAGTACCCCACCTGTGGTTTACGAACTGTCTTGTACTTACAAAATAAATATCCGACTTGAAGGGCGATTCAAAGGCATACGCCCATGACATGATGGCCGTGAGTATGGGCAAGGTATCGGTATCGAGGCTGTACATTCCGGGGCCGAACACGTCGGCAATCTCGCCCTTATCGCAGAACACACAAACCTGGCCTTCACGCACGGTCAGTTTTGACCAGCGCTTTACGATGTTTTTGCGCGTATCATATTTATGCAAAATTTCGTCCGGCGATTGCTCCAGCCATTCTATAACATTTAAAAGAGCCATAATTTCCTCCTTATATCCATCTTGTTCATTTACATTATAACACCGTGCGCAAGTTCTGTCAACGGCATATTGACAAACGCCTCTTCGTGCGATATAATGAAAGCATGAAAAAGGTTAACGCATGGCTTAATAAACTGCTTATAATTTCCATAGTGCTTTCGGTGTTGTTTGTGGGAGGCATCCCCATGATAATTATAGGCGCGACAAACGAACTTTGGATTGTGATGGGCATAGGCATAGCATTTGTGGCGGTAGGCTTTTACGGCGCGCCCGTGGCATGGTCTGTATACGGTTCGGCACGGCCCGTAAGGCGCGTAGTACACGCCGTCACAGTGGAGCATTTATACACCGTTCAGGAGATTGCCGCTCAACTATCCCTCAACGAAAAGGACGTGCGAGCACATCTGGACAAGTGCTTCAACAAGAATTTTCTTGTAGGATACAAACGCGAAGGCGACAATATTGTGCTGAATGAAAATATTGCGGCTGATAAACGCGAACACTTTTACGAGTGCCCCTATTGCGGTGCAAAGTTTACATACACAGCCGACAGCGCGCGGTGCCCCTATTGCGGCTCACCCGTAAAAAAATAATGCAATTCAACAAATTTCGATATGCTGCGGCGCTGCCTTCAGGCAGCGCCGCAGCATTATTTTATGTTAAATTCCTTAAATAAAAATTGAGCCTGTTTTCATAAACGGCCAAACGGCAATAATCTCCGTGTAAAGCGATGGCGCTGTCAGGTTCTGCCAAAGTCATAACAAAGTGAGCGGAGAAAGTTATGCCGGACAAAACAAAGGGCGATGCAGATAAATTTTTCTGCCTTGTAATAATTTTTATGCTGGTATCCTTTACAGGGTGGTGCATAGAGACAATATATTTCAAGATAGCCTTTAACGATTTTACGGACAGGGGATTTTTAACCCTGCCGCTCTGCACCATATACGGGAGCAGTGTGATTTTAATCTATACGCTCATAGGAACGCCGACGAAAGGCAGACTCAGGCCGCTGTTTGCGCGGGCAGACAAGCTGCCCGCGCCCGTAAAGATTGCCGCATATGCAGGTCTGTTTGCCGTATACTTCGCCATAGCCGCACTGCTGGCCACGGCGGCCGAATTTGTTACGGGCCTGCTCTTCGACAAGGTGTTCGGCGTAGAGCTGTGGAGCTACAGCGGCCACACTCATAACTTGTTCGGGTATATCTGCATTGAGATGTCGCTTGTGTGGGGCGCGCTGATTACGGCGGCTATGGGCTTAATATGGCCGCCCGTCGAAAAAATTGTGTTTAAAATTGAGCCGAAAGCTGCAAGAGCGGTTGCAATCACATTTCTCCTCTGCATTGCATTCGATTTTATCTTCAACACAGCATATCTGTGCATCAACGGCGTCCACTTTGAGCTATATTGATATTGTCGTTGCTGAAATACAGTGTCTTTTTATTGCGGCTCTCGGCGTATTCAATTTTATGCCTGGAAAGCTGAAGAGGCATTATGAAAACAGTGACTATTTATGGCAATATGCGAAGAAATTATCCCATTAGAAGGGCTGAATTAAAATTTTTGGGTGTCTTTTACCGCCAACATATTGGCGCGCGGCACAGAGTATGGTATAATCATTTCAGTTAATATCGGAGGGCGCAATGAAAATATTGATTACAGGCGGAACGGTATTCGTGAGTAAGTTTGTTGCTCAACATTTTGCAAAAGCAGGCAACGAAGTTTATGTTTTGAACCGCAACACAAGGCCACAGCTGTCGGACGTGAAACTGATAGAGTGTGACCGCAACAACATCGGCAACACATTAAAGGGTCACCATTTTGACGTTGTTATCGATGTAACGGCATACACCGCCGAAGATATAAATTGCCTGCTTGACGGGCTGGAAAGCTTTGACAGTTACGTTATGATAAGCTCAAGCGCCGTATACCCTGAAACGCTTGCACAGCCTTTTAAAGAGAGTGACAATTGCGGGCCAAACAAATTCTGGGGTAGCTATGGCACTAATAAGGTAGCCGCCGAAAGAGCCTTGACGACAAGAGTGCCCGATGCGTATATCATAAGACCGCCATATTTATATGGTGAGTACAACAACGTATACAGAGAGGCCTTTGTGTTTGACTGCGCCGAAAAGAGCGCCTCGTTTTATCTGCCTGGCGACGGGAGTATACCTTTGCAATTTTTCTACGTGGAGGATTTGTGTATATTTATTGAGCGGGTAATTGAATTGCAACCCATACAAAAGATATTTAATGTGGGCAATGAGCCCGTGAGCACCAGGGAATGGGTTGAATTGTGCTATGCTGCCGCAGGAAAAACTCCGAATTTTATAAGCGTTGATAAAAATATAGAACAGCGCAATTATTTTCCATTCTATAATTACAGTTATCGGCTTGACACTTCACTTCAAAGTGCAATAATGCCCGATCTGATGCCGCTGGATGTCGGTTTGTTGCGCGCATATAATTGGTATAAAGAAAACAACGCTGAAGTAAAGGCAAAACCGTATTTTGAATATATTGAAAGAAATTTAGCGTAAAACTTTCGAATGTTTTTACGCGGCTCGCGCGTAAGGAGCGAAGCGATGGAATAGCGTATTGTTCTCCTACAGGCGCAATCGCGTCAGCACCGATTAATTGTCGGGAACCGAGCTATTACCTCCTTCCACCACAAAAAAAGGTATACCCGAAACCGACCTAAAGTCGTTTCGGGTATACCTTGGTGGGAGGAGGTGGATTCGCGCCTTGAGCGGACGCGCACGGTTGACAGCCCAAGCCGAGGGCTGTCAAGTCGTCGGTAGAATCCTCCGACCTGCGGCACAAAACTGCGTTTTGGCCTTGCCTCCCCTCGAATCCACAATTCCTTCCGCCGAGAAAAGATATACCCGAAGCAAACCACAGGTTCGCTTCGGGTATATCTTGGTGGGAGGAGGTGGATTCGAACCACCGAAGTCGGAGACGTCAGATTTACAGTCTGATGCATTTGGCAACTCTGCAATCCGCCAATATATATGCCTTAATTATTGGTGTTTTGGAGCTGGTGACTGGAATCGAACCCG
>DVNU01000079.1 GCA_018714165.1 Candidatus Coproplasma excrementipullorum
CGTTGTCAAGATAGTTTTGCCTGTTCTCATCCGTCCAGCCATAGGAAGGGTTGGCGTCTGAGAGCTGTGTATAGTCGTCGCTCTCGACGATGGTTACGCTGCGGATCCTGTCGCCCTTGTCGTCCGACTGAATTTCCACATTGACCTTTACGCCGTAGGTGATTTCAGTGCCGTAGTTGACGACATAGTGATAGTCGCCCTCCACCGTCTCGGTAGTCCAGGCGCAGCCTGAGAGGGCAAAGCCGCCTGCACAGAGAGCTCCGGCGAGGCACACCCCCGCCACTGTTTTAACAAATCTTTTATTCATATTTCGTACCTTTTTTATACCTGATAAAACGCTTGCTTTATTGTTAACATTTTATCAGTTTTATATAATTCTGTCAATAAATGCGGTCGCACTTACACAAAAAAATTTGATAAAAGCGGGCGGCCTAAATGGTCGCCCGCTTAAAGCACAACAAATATTGTAGTTTGAAAAAATTACTCCGTGCGAAGGGCGACAACGGGATCCTTCCTGGCCGCGGCCGACGCGGGGATGAGGCCGGAGATGAGTGTGAGAACAATAGAAAGGCCTATCATTATGAGCGCCTGCCACCAAGGCAGCGAGGCTATGCCCCAGATGCCCGCAACGAAGAGAACGATTATGTTTATAATAAACGACAGTATATATGTTATCGCTATGCCTATCAGGCCCGCAACGAGGCCGATTATGAACGTTTCGGCATTGAACAGGCGCTTGATATCCTTCTTTCTTGCGCCGACAGCGCGGAGAATACCTATCTCCTTTATTCTCTCGACGACGGACACATACGTTATGATGCCTATCATTACCGTTGAAACGACGAGAGATAGCGCCGTGAAGGCGATGAGGGCTATGGTTATCATCTGTATCATCGTATTGACCATATTGATGATGAGACCGACAGTGTCTGTATAAGTAACCTTGTCTATTTCGCCCAGGGTAACGCTCTGTTGCGTGCCGTCGGCATCCGTCCAGGTATACACGGCGCCGTTTTCGCACAGGTTATTCCACTCGTCGAGGTAATCTGTAATGGCAGTTTTGCTGTCAAAATCAATGGGATATATATAAAGTCCGACAGGCATCTCGGCGCCGCCTAGAAGCGCTGCGTCCACGCGGAGCATAGTGCTTTGATCGGCTCCGCCGCCCCCCAGACCGGACAAAAGCATATCCATTATCGAGCCCGAATCATAAATGGCACTGCCAGCCTGCCCTGCGTTTACTTCATAGTCTGCAGAATCTATGACGCCGTCGCCGTTTGCGTCGGAGAAGTTAACGTAGTTGAAGAAGTAAGGCAGCATACTGAGATAACCTTCTTCCGATGCATTTATCTCACTGACTATGCGGCTTTGCAGAGAGTTATTGCGGGCATAATCTGTCAATGCCTTAGTGTGATAGAAACCCGTGCTCAGGCAACCGTATGAAATGGCCTCCTTCTTCTGAAGAATGAGTTTGACAGATAAATCCACCGCGCTTTCGGAAGAGGTGTCTATATCCGGCATCAGGAAGGGGACATAGCGCTCTTCTCCGCCCACTGTTCTGCTTTCAAGGCCAAAGTTGCCCTCTTCGTATGGTTTATAATAGTAGGTTCCGTTGTGGTTATAGTATATGTCGTCGTTTGAATACCAGGTGAATGTTTTGGCATCGGGGCCGAGGAATTTGGAATAATCGAAGCCTTCGTCATCGCCCTGGCCGCTGCCGACAAGACCGACTTCCTCGTCGTACATATCGCTGCCCACGGCTTCGAAGGCGTAATTTAAGAATTCCTTTTGGGTGAGATAGCCGAACTGGCCCATCATCAGGTCGGGGATTGTGTCGTCGCTCGTCACCATAATCAGCGTTGACTTGTCGTTGAAAATGCTCTCTATCTGTTCTTCTGTCAGCTCTGAGGCGTCTTTGACGATGCCGTTTTCGTCGGTATATGCGGCGACAATGTCGTACTGGCTCAAGATGTATTGGTAATTATCGGGCAGTTCTTCAAAAGTAGCGACTGTGGAGATTGTGCCCGCGAAATCGGCATAGTCCTCCTGCTCGCGAAGAATCTGCGTGTACATACCGCGGATTGCCGTGACAGAGGTTACTTTATCGGCCGCGGTGGTTGCGTTTGCGTCGACTTTAAAGTCTGTGTATATATTGTTGGCGACGTCAAAACCGTAGTCGTACTGAATGACGTTGTAGTATTCGGCAGGCACGTTCTCAACGTAATTGAGATATGCCGAAGAAATGTTGTTGGTGGTGCTGAATCCCTGAGCAAAGGTGCCGAGGGTTTCCATAAGCGAGTTGATATAAACCTTATCTCCCAGCTTTGTTATATCAACATCAGGCTGAGCGGATGAAGACATACCTAACAGCGAAGTATAGTCTATTGCCGTCTCGGTAATGGAGACGGGGTTACCGGAGAGCATGTCGTCCTGCATGCTGTCTATGTAATCCTGCACACCAGATGAAATTGCCAGAACCATGGATACGCCTATGATGCCTATAGAGCCTGCAACCGAAACCATGGCCGTGCGCCTGCGCTTGGACAGCAGATTTTTGAGGGAGAGCGAGAATGACATCGTAAACGGCATTGCCGAACGCTTGCGGTTGCCCTTCTTCTTTTTGAGCTCCCTGAGCTCCTTTTTGGTGAGCTCTTTCTGCGGAGCGGGGCCCATTGTGAAGGGGCGGCTGTCGCCTATCACCGCGCCGTCAAGAAGATTTATTATTCGCGTGGAATATCTTTTGGCAAGGTCGGGATTGTGCGTGACCATAATGACCAGGCGGTCGCGCGAAATCTCCTTCAGAAGCTCCATTATCTGCACGCTCGTCTTGGAATCGAGCGCGCCCGTGGGCTCGTCGGCGAGCACTATTTCGGGATCGTTTATGAGAGCGCGGGCGATTGCCACCCTCTGCGCCTGGCCGCCAGAAAGCTGGTTGGGACGGTTGTGCATCCTGTCCTTAAGGCCGACTTTATCGAGAGCTTCTATCGCCCTTCTTCTGCGTTCGCGCTTGGAAACGCCCGAAATCATCAGCGCCAGCTCAACATTTTGCAACACCGTCTGGTGGGGAATGAGGTGATAGCTCTGGAAGATGAAGCCTATGGAGTGGTTGCGGTAGGTGTCCCAATCGCGGTCGTTATACTCTTTGGTACTCTTGCCGTTAATTATGAGGTCGCCCGATGTGTAGTGGTCGAGGCCGCCGATTATATTCAGGAGCGTCGTCTTACCGCAGCCAGACGGGCCGAGGATGGATACAAACTCGCTCTTGCGGAACTTCAGTGAGATGCCCTTTAACGCATGCACCGCGCCGGAGGCGACTTCGTAGTCCTTTGTAATGTTTACTAATTCCAGCATAGAATACCCTCTTTTCTGCCTTGAGCAAAAATTTTATGACATTTCATAAATATAATATCACCGCGCCGACAAAAATGTCAAACAGCGGCGCGGCGGGGAAGTTTAAATTCACGAAAATTTCAATTATTTATCCCTTATCGTTCTTATTATTTTCAGGCTTATCGGAGTTTTCAATATAGTCCTTCAGGCTGTCCTCAAGGCTCCTGTCTGAACGGAAGGGGAAAAAGAAACTCGACTTTTTTAATTTTTTTGCACTTTCGGACGCCTTTGCGCGAAGCTCTTCAAGGTGCGCCTGGGACTGCGCGCGCAGTTCGTCAATGCGCGACTTTGCGCGGAGGTCGTCGAGGCGGGTTTTAATGCTGACCTTGAGCTTTTCGTAGGCAACAACCACATCGTGCTCCTTTGCAAAGGCGCGTATGCGCACGGAGAGGTTGACCGAGTGGGCGAGATCTACAAAGAATACGCCGAAGAATATTCCCACCACGAACGAGAAGGCTATGTTGGAGACAAACCATTCCACCCACGCTATTACGAAGGGGTCGATGACAAAGTAATACACAGCGCCCGCCGCCGTCCATATGAGCGAAAAGAGCGGACAGATTATGCCCTGAATGTTGCCCCAGCGGCCGGAATAGTCCCACAGTTTGATCTTCATTCCCTTGATGAACACCAGGCCGCCGATATATTCTATTACCGTCATCGCAACACCCATAATCAGTATGGTTACGACGGCGTCGCTCCAGTAACTGCCCGTATCAATAGGGATGGAGCAGATGGCGTACAGCCCCACCAGGCCGAAGCCGTATATCGGCAGATAGGGGCCCGTTAAAAAGCCGGGATTGATCCACTTTTTTGCCGACACGAAGCGGCGGAATATAACCTCTATGACCCAGCCGAGACAACTGCCGACAAAGAAGAGAAAACACAGGGACAGAAATACAGTCATATCATTTTTCCATTGCCGAAGCCAGTCGCTTTGCACAGCGTTCGGGGCCGAGAATACCCATTATGGTGCACAGGTCGGGCGAGTTGGGCATGCCGGTTACGGCTATGCGCAAAATTTCAGCCACGTCGGCAACGCTGCCCTTGTAGGCTGAAGGATTGGCCTTGTATTCGGACATTTCGGCGGCAAAGCCGTGCTCTGCGGCAACCGCCTTTACCTTTGCAAACCAGCCCTGATTGTCGTCGGCGGGGTCGTATGCGGCCGCAAACGAGGAGAGCACGCCGTTTACCGTATCCTTATCGAAGCGATATTCATAGACGGGAGCGAACGTGTCGTCGAAGAAGTAGGCGATGAGCGCCACGCCCTGCTTTGCGCGCTCGATATCCTTGCGGCGCTTTTTGCCGCCGATACCCATAATGAGATTTAAGATGGAGATTATATAGTTGCTGTCGGCAAAGTGCGCCCTGTCGGCGTCCGAGCCGAACTCCTGCACCCAGGAATTGAGGAAGGCATACATCTCCTCTGCGGAGAGCTTGGAGAGCTCGGTTTTGGAGATGTCGTTTAATTTGTCGAGGTCGAAAAGCGCGCCGCTTCGGCCCATCTTCTCGATGGTGAACTTGAACTGCGTGTAGTCGGCCGAGGGATTTTTGCGCTCCCACTCCTCAAAGTTGGAGTTTAAAATGGTCATCAGATACTTGACGACGGCGACGGGATAATAGCCCTCGCCGCGGTAATAGTCGAGGGATAGTTCGGGGTCTTTGCGCTTGGAGAGCTTGCGCTTAGTGCCGTTGTCCACCTTCATCAGCGAGCAGGTGTGGCCATATGCGGGCATGGGGAAGCCGAGCACTTTGAACAGCTCGATATGCACGGGCAGGCTGGACAGCCACTCCTCGCCGCGGATAACCAGGGTTGTGCGCATAAAGTAGTCGTCTATGGCGTGGGCGAAGTGGTATGTGGGGATGCCGTCAGACTTTAAGATGACGACGTCCTGGTCGTTTTCGGTGACGGTGATCTCGCCCTTTATGCGGTCGCGGAAGGTCAGCTTATTGGCCGTGTTGCCCTGCGATTTGAGCCTTATTACAAAGGGCTTGCCCGCAGAGAGGTTTGAATAAATCTCCTCTTCGGAGAGATTGCGGCACTTTGCGTACTCGCCGTAGTAGCCCGTGATGAGCTTTTTGGCCGTCTGCTCCTCCCTGACCTTGTTGAGCTCCTCTTCCGTGCAGAAGCAGGGATAGGCCAGGCCGCGCTCGATTAAATCCTTGGCAAAGGCGCGGTAGATTGAGGCGCGCTGCCGCTGGTAATAGGGTCCGTATTTGTTAAGGGGGGAGTCTATCTCGGCGCCCTCATCAAAGTTGACGTTGAAATATTTTAATGAGCGGATGACCGACTCCACCGCCCCCTCCACCCTGCGCTTTTCGTCGGTGTCCTCTATGCGCAGATAGAATATGCCGCCCGTGGTGTGGGCGATTCTTTCGTCGGCGAGAGCCGAATAGAGGTTGCCCAGGTGAATAAAGCCCGTGGGAGAGGGCGCAAGCCTGGTTACCTCCGCCCCGCGGGGAAGGTTGCGGGGGGGATATATCTCCTCATACTTTTCGAGGGGAAGAAGGTCGGTGTCGGGAATCAAGGTGTTGGCAAGCTTTTTTAAATCCATTATTATTTTCCTTGTTGCTGATTGTTTCTTTGTTGCTGTTTATTTTTGATGCGATGAAGGCGTTTGAGCGCAGCGCCGCCCTTTACGGGGTGAATTATCTGGAAGATGGCCGTGATAACGGATATGCCCACGGCTATGCCCAGCAGGGAGAGAAGGGCGCGCTCGCCCCAGACCTGAGCAAGCGCCATATCTGAATTGACTATGTAATTTACAGTGTAGTAGAGCGATCCGCCGGGAACAAGCACTATGATTGCGGGGACGAGGAAAATTGTGGACGGCGCCTTGAACGCGCGGGCCTGAATTTCTGCGATGAGCCCCGCAAGCAGGGTCGGGATTAAAAATTGAAGGAAATAGTCGTCTGCAAAATAGTATTCGATTACAAGATAGAGCGCGAACGTGGCGAGAATGTTGCCGACGCCGAAGGCTATCTTTTTAAGCTGACAGTTGAACATTATCCCTACCGAGCAGGCGCCGAGAAGGCACGTGATTATGCGGTAGGCATAGTCCTCTATGCCCGCCCTGGCGACGGGGGTGAGATCTATCATTACCGAGCGCAGAATTATTATGGACGAACTGTAGCCTGCTGCGATGGCAAGTATTGTAAGTAAACCGTTCAACAGCTCGAACGAGCCCGAATATATGTCTCCCGAAAACATGTCGCGCACGGCGTTGCATATCAGAAGGCCGGGCACCACCACCATTATCGTGCCTATGGACACCATAGAGACCGAGCAGTGCGCGCCGAAAACTATGAACAGGCGACTTAAGAGTATGGACAGCGCGCCGCCCAACAGCGACAGCACAAAGGTGCGTGCGTAGGAGTTGAAGTCCCTGCGCGAGAGCAGAATGTTGACGTACATCATCAGGCACCCCACGATGAACGAGGGGATTGAATCGATGAGCGCGCCGCCGAAATAGACTGTGAATATGCCAGCGACAAGGCCGCCGCTGAGCACGGACACGGGCAGGCTGTAGCCCCTGTCGACCGCAATGTGCTCAAGTTCGAGTTCGGCCTCCTCCGCCGTCAGCTTTTTGGCGCAGACGTCGCGCGAGAGCTGGTTGTACATCTCCATTCTGCGGAAGTTATTTGTGACCTCGCAGTTGCGCTTCATCTGCGAAACTTCGCTGCCGTCCGCCAACCTGATGCTGCAGTTAATGACCGAGGGAAGAGCCATTACATTGACTTCCTTGGCCCCGCACGAGAGGCAGATGAGCTTTACCGCCATTTCAACGCGAGAGACGGACGCCCCGCACGAGAGCAGTCCCGCGCCTATGCCCAGCGCAAGCGCAAGCACACGGTCAAAATGCCGCCTCTCCTCTTCGGCAAATCCGGCCGGCCTTATATTTTGTTGTGGATCGTCGCGCCCCGTAAGGGGCGCGCCCTTTTCGTTCTCCATACAAAAATATTATAGCAAAAAGGTTGGCAAAGTCAAATAAATATATAAATTCATCAGCAAATACAACCAAAAAAAATTGCGCGGACTGCGCCGCGCAATTTAGTCAATTGATATTTAAATTATTTTTACGCTGTGCGAAGACGCGGCTTCGCTTGCGACGTAAGTAAAGTATATCATCTCTCCTTGGCGTGGAAAATAAGACCTATAGTGCCGGGGCCGCAGTGGGAGCCGATTACGGGGCCGACGGGCTGAACTACAACGTCGGCTTCGGGGAACTCGGCCTTTATGTCTGCAACAAAGCCGTTGCACGCGTCCTTGCAGTCGGCCTGGAGAACGAACACCTTGTATTTATCGAGCTCGCTGGCCTTTTCGCGCATATATCCTCGGAGCGCGGCCATGGCCTTTTTGAAGCCCTTCTGCTTGTCGACGTTGATGATTTTACCCTCTTCGTTGAAGCATAGTATGGGCTTAATGCCCAAAAGATTGCCGAAAACTTTGGATACGCCCGAAACTCTGCCGCCGCGGTAGAGGTAGGTTAAATCCTCCACGGCAAAGTAGGTTGCGGTGTGGGGAACGAGCTCGTTGACATAGGCTTCAAGCTCGTCCATGCTTGCACCCTCTTTGTACTTAAGCGCGGCATAGTATACGATGAATCCTGCGCCGAGAGAGATAGTTTTGGTATCAACGGTGCGCACTTCACGGTCGGGATATTTTTCCTTGAGTGCGGCGATGGCTGAATTCATTGCGTTGAATGTTGCGCTCATCGCGTGCGAGAATGTTATGTAAAAGATGTCGTAGCCCTCGGCGAGGACGGGCTCGAAATATTCGGTATAGGCGTATTCGTTGAGCGCGCTCGTCTTGGGCACGGCGCCTTCGCGCATGGCCTTGAAGAAGCCTTCAAAATCGGTGTGCTCGCCCATATCATAAAAATATTCCTTGTCGTTAAGCGTATAGGGCATCTTTATGACTTCAAGCCCCAGCTCTTCCACAGTTTTATACCAGAGTTCGCAATTGCTGTCGCAAAATAATTTATACATAGTCTCTCCTTTGTTTTACATTTTGTTTTACAAGTTATGACTTTATAGACATTATAAAACCAAATGTAGCAAAACGCAAGCATTTGCAGAAATTATTTGACTTTGCGGAAGAAAAACCAGAAGATGATGAGAATCTGGAATGGCGCCGCCACAATGTAAAAGATCCACCACTTGTCCACAACGGGCGCGAATATGGCGAAGAAGATGTGAAAGACGGCCACGACAGACCAGAGTATCATAGTGCAGGTTATGGCGTTTGTGAGCTTTGTGCCCCATATGGCAGAAAAGACGGTGAGCACCACGCTCATTGCAAACGGCGCAACGATATAGACCAGCCAGGCATGGCCCTCCGTTGCGGGGGTAAGGTATAAAATGGCAAAGATAACCGTGGCGACAAACCAGACGAGCCCGACGGAGAGCGCGACAATGAGAAGGCGCTTTTTGCCTAAATTGAGCTTGGGCTTTACCTCTCCTTCAGGATGCTCGGTTATGATGTCGTCCACCTTTATATGGTAAATTTCGGCCAACTGAATGAGCACGCGGAGATCAGGAATAGATTCCCCCCTCTCCCATTTGGAGACGGCCTTATCGGAATAATTGAGCATTTCCGCAAGCTTCAGCTGGGTGAGCCCCGCCTGTTGGCGCAGGCGGACAAGATTTTTAGCGATTATATCCTTTAAGTCCTGCATAGCAATATTTTACCATACAATAAAGCAAAAATCAATAGAAATGGGCAACTCTACTGTGGGTAGAGTGTGAAATTTTTACAGTAGAGTTATTTTTTGCGTTTGTTTACACACACCGTGCAACAATAGAGAGCGGCAGATATTTAAAACGTTGAAATAATACATAAAATAAGTTATAATTATTTAACAATAAAAATTGTTATACAGTTTTGCCGTAAAATTTAAAGGCATAACCGCAAAGTAAAAGGAGCGTCGGGCGGCGGAGTTTTGCCGCGGCCGATTTAAAAGGAGAGTCAATGGAGAATTTTGACATATATGTGGATTCGGGTGCAAACATACCCGACGAACTTGTGGAGAAATACAAATTAAACGTAATTAGCTTTATGTGCAACATCGACGGCGTGGAGACGCCCTGCTACGAGAAGGGCAAGTCATCGCGCGAGATGGCGCTGAAGTTTTACGAGGCGATGAGGAACGGAAGCGAAACATCGACTTCACTCATCAACGCGCAGAGGTTTTACGACGCCATAACCCCGTCGCTCGAGGCGGGCAAAAACATCATCATAACAACCCTTTCTTCGGGCATATCAGGCACATATAAGCAGGCCTGCGACGCTGCAGAGCAGGCGATGGCAAAATATCCCGCGATCAAAGTGCACGTATTCGACGCGTTCAACGCCTCAATGGGCGAGGGACTGTTCGCGGTATACGCCGCGCGCATGCGCGATGAAGGCAAGAGCTTTGACGAAATCTGCAGCTGGATGGAAGAACACAAGTTAAATATGCACTCGGTATTCACCGTAAGCGACTTGAAGTACCTTAAAAAGGGCGGCAGAGTTTCGGCCACAAAGGCAATTGCGGGCACGCTTTTGAACATAAAACCCGTCCTGGTGGCAAGCGGCGTGGGCACCATTGAGGTGTGGGAGACGGTGCGCGGCAGGCGCAAGGCGCTCACCCGACTTGCCGAGCTGTTTGCCGAGGAGGCAGTCAATCCCGCAGAACAGACAGTTTCAATCTGCCATGCCGACTGCGAGGAGGATGCCAATTTCCTGGCCGACCTTATAAGGCAGAAAGGTGCAAAGGACATAGTAATCGAAGTGTACGACATATGCACGGGTTCACACGTCGGCCCCGGCACTGTGGCGCTCTTCTTTATGGGCGAGAACAGAAAAGTCAGGCAGGAGCAGGCCAGGGAAAAGGGCTCGCTGATAAAGAACATAACTTCGAATATAACTTCAAAATTCAAACGCTGATTTGACTACAGAGTTCATAATGGGCGGGGCGGCACCATTGTGCCGCCCCGCCATAATTTAAGGGATTGCGCACGGCAAAAGCCGTGCGCAATCCCTTTATTTTAAATATTTTTGTCGTAACTTATTGTGCCTGCGTGCTTGCCTTCGAGGTAGTCCATAAAGGCCGAGCAGGCGGCATATATGTCGGCATATGCGCGGTTGAAATCGCGCGTATAGTAGGGATCGGCGATATCTATCTGAGGGGTTAAAAAGTGGCCCAGCTTGAAGATTTTTTGACCGTACCTGCCCGCTGTGAGGCGCACTACGTCGCGCATATTCATGTCGTCCATAACGAGGACATAGTCGGAATTTTTCAAGTCCGCAAGGGTGACTGGCCGCGAACGGTGCTTAAAGTCAGTTATGCCGTGCGCCCTGAGCGCGCTCGCCGCGGGAGGATATACGGGGTTGCCCTCCTCCCAATCGGACGTTGCAAAGGACTGAACGTTTAGCAAAGAGCTTATGCCCCTCTCCTCCGCCATTTTTTTGAATATTGCCTCGGCCATCGGTGAACGGCATATATTACCCAGGCAAATGAAAGAAATTGTAAGCATATCAGTCGCCGAGCTTGAGCTTCTGCCAGGGCGTGCCGTCGGGGCGGTAGTTTTCGACATAGTCTATTACGGCGTCTATGTCGTCGACGTTTGCATAGAGATGGCGGCACTTTTCGGTTATAAACTTGCGCTTGTAGGCCGTCTCCATAAATATCTCCATGCCGTCGTAATAGCCGTCGATATCGTAGATTACGATGCCCTTGTCGTGACGGTTGAGCTGTTTTAAGGTGAGCACCTCGAACAGTTCCTCAAATGTGCCGACGCCGCCGGGGACGACGACGAATATGTCGGCCAGATCCTCCATTATTGCCTTGCGCTCGCGCATGGTCTCGGTATAGATGACCTCATCGCACTCGCCATACAGCTGTTCGACGCCGTCGTCGCGGAAGAAAGTGGGAACGACGCCGACTATGCGGCCGCCGCCCCTTTTGAAACCGCGTGCCGCCGCGCCCATCAGGCCCGTGCCGCCAGCGCCGAACACCAGCGAATGGCCGCGCTTTGCCAGCTTTTCGCCGAGCTCTTCAACATTTTTGATATAAATTTGATCGATATGCGCGCTTGACGCGCCGAATACGCAGATTTTCATTCAAAATCCATCCTTAAACTTATTATGAGCGATACATATATAATATACTCGAAAACAAACTTTTTGTCAACCCCCCCCTATATATATTAACGAAAGTGGTTGACAAAACGTAGCGGCGCGGGCAAAGCCCGCGCCGCTCCTTACTTATCCAAATTTATTTAATCGATCCCCCCTTTATCTCGCGCGGCGTAAGGGTAGCGCCACGCTCGGTCACCGCTCGCACGTGGATATGTGCTCGCTCGTCTCGTATTGCCCAAACAGTGGCTGCCCACTGTTTGGGCAATACTCGTCCCCCCTTTATCCAAAGGGGGGCAAGCATGCGGGTTAACACCTCGTGTTGATGCACGCCCTCCAGTGCACAACGAGCGTTAATAGTCTAGTGTGAATCAATAAAGAACTTTATGGCGTTCATGACATTATCGTCCTCTTCGGTGGCGGCCTTGAAGTCGAAGTTGGCAAAGTAGGCTTTGCGCGCTTCGGCGGAGTGGAAACGCGAGGGCGAAAGGGCTGCGTTTAAATCGTCCAGAAGCTTTTGCGCGTGGGCGGTGTTGTAGACATTGTGACCCTTGTCGTCGTAAATCTTCGACTGAATGAATGAGCCGCGGGCGGTGAGTGCGGGCGTGTTTTCCGCACGCACCGTTTTATCGTGCGAGCCGTAGGCCAAAAAAGCGGGCGTACTGCTCTTTTGTATGCGCTTGACGGCATTTGCGTTGCCGTGAACACCGAACCTTAAAAAGTTGATAAGCCACCACATGGGGCGGCAGAGCGAGGCCATAAACCCGCCCATTACGGGTGCGGAGCTGTCGGCCATAATCTTCGACGGGGTATTGAAGCCCGAAAGTGCAACCACTGAATTGGCCCCGACAATCGTTGTGAGGCAGAGCGCAGTGTACGCGCCCCAGCTGTGGCCGAAGAGGTGTACGGGCTTGTCCTTTAAAATAGAGTCGCCCTTTATGGCGATGTACGCCGCAGTGGCACACTGCACGTTGGCGTAAAAGCCGCGCGCGTTTTTGCCCTGCGACATGCCGCATCCTATACTGTCGTATGCGACGACGGCGTAGCCAAAGGACGCGAGTTTGGCAATCTCAGTCATATACGGCGCGTGACCCGCGCCGATGCCGTGGCAGAACAGCACGACTTTTTTACACGTTTCTTCGGGCTGAAGGGTGTAAACGGCGGCGTACAGCGGCGTTTTATCGAAGGTCACGGACAGTTTTCTGACCGTGAGGGAGAAATCTTCCGCAGAAAAATACTTTAAATTTATGTTGCGGTTGATGCGCCTGCCGAACACCAGTCTGTGGGCGTACAGCGCGAGCGCAAAGAGCAGAATTGCTATGAGCGCGGTGATTGCAGCGATTATCACAACGTACCAGTACCAATCCATAAAAGACCTCCTTTTACCGTTTAAACGGCACATATGCAGGGGTATAAGTGTGTGGGCGGGCGCGTAACGCGCCCGCCCCTCTTTTGTTTTTTACGACATTATTCCTCAACCGGAGTGACGCAGTTATCCTCCGGCAGATAGAACATCTGCTCAGGGCCGGTATCGCGCATCAAAAGGCGCCCGTCCCTGTATTTGGTGAAGAGCAATATTGCTGTGTATAAATCGCCTATACAGCCGCCGAAGTGCAGACCGAGCAGAATTATGACGACGGCATAGTAGGTGGCGTTTACAAAATACAGCCATGCCGCAAGCCCACTGAAGATTATGCTGAACACCGTGAAGGGTGCAAGCAGAGCGATAAGCGCCGTTTTGCGGGTGACGTATATATTTGGTACGCCGCAGAAGGCGACGGTGAGCGTTATGCCGAAGGTCAGCTTGCTGCCCGTGAGCGCCTTATATGCCGCGCCGTGCACTAGCTCGTGCAAAACAATGTAGGCTATTATGCAGGCGCACAGCACGATGAGCGCTATGGCCGTTGAATAACTGCTCCACGACACAGCGCCGACAATATCGACGGCGAGAATACAGGGAAGAATGATTGCCAGAGCCATCAGAAATGAGCCGAGAGTGAAAATTATGCTCCACTTGGCCTGCTTGGCGTTGAGGTGATACACCTCCTTATATCCCTGCGGCAACTCTTCGAAGAAGTTGTTGGCTTTCATCAGACGATATATTTATCCTCGGCCTGGGGAGCGGAGTCTATCTCCCTCTTCTTCTCCTCGTAACCATTCTTGCCGAGCAGGGCGAATGTGGCCTTTTTGCCGTTTTCTACGCCGGGCTGATTGAATGTGTTGATGTTGAGCATTGCGCCCGTGTAAGCCGTCTGAAGCTCAAGAAGGAACATCAGCTGGCCGAGCGTGAAGGCATTTACCGCGGGCAGATTTATGGTGTAATTCATTCTGCCGGCCATAGCGAGGGCGTATGCAGTGGCCTTGTTTTCGGCCTGGATGAGCTCCTGCATTGTATGTCCGCCGAGGAAGCCGACATCGGGAATGTCCTCACAGCCGTGGGGTATGGGCATCTGGGTGGCGTATTCGCCGACGGAGATGAAGGTTATTACCTTGTCGTAAGGGCCCTCGATATACAGCTGAACCTGCGAGTGCTGGTCGGTTACGCCCAGGCTCTTTACGGGCGTGGTGCCCGCGTTGACGACGTTGCCGTCGTAGTCTACGGCCTTGCCGAGCGATTCGGCCCACAGCTGGCAATACCAGTCGGCCATGAGCTTTAAGTTATCGGAATAGGGCATTAAAACGTTGATGTTCTTGCCCTCCTTCATGGTTATGTACTGAAGGGCCGCGCAGGCGAGCGCGGGGTTTTTGGCGATTGAGGGCTTGGAGCAGAGATTGTCCATATATGCCGCGCCTGCGAGCATACCCTTTATATCGATGCCTAAAACGGCCGCAGGCAGAAGGCCTACGGGGCAGAGTTCGGAGAACCTGCCGCCTACACCGTCGGGAAGAACGTACTTCTTTATCTTGCCGCCGAAGGTATCGTCAATCTTTAAGAGGTTGCCGCGCGCCGCGTCGGTGGTGAAGATCATATTGTCGGCAATGTTGACGCCCTTTTGCTTTAAGATGTCGGAGATGATGAGGTATTGAGTCATCGTCTCTGAAGTGGCGCCAGACTTGGAGATGACGTTGAAGCAAGTCTTTTCGGGCTCGATGACGTCAAGTAAAGCGGCCATGCGGACGGGGTCCACATTGTCCTCAACATAAAATTTGGGGCCCCTGCGCTTTGAAGGGGGAAGCTCGTTATAGTGAAGGTGGCAGAGCGCGTTGAAGGCCATTATGGGGCCGAGGGCAGAGCCGCCTATGCCGAGCACTACAAAGTACTTGAACTTTTTTCTTATCTCTTTAGCCGTGGCGAGAATGTCCGCCACGATTGCGTCCTGGTTGTAGGGCAGTTCAGTCCAGCCCATATACAAATCGTCGCGGCCGCGGTTTTCCTTTACATAGTTGAAGGCTTCCTCCGCCTTGCCTTTGATTGCCTTGAGCTGACTGTCCTTGATGCCCTTATCGCCCAGCGTTGTGGACATCATATAGTTGTAATCGACTGTAACGCGCATGGAATTGCGCCATTCCTTGGTTTTATAAGCCATCGTATTCCTCCCGATTTTTGCGTTTTGCCGCAGTCATACTTTTATTGCGGCATATCACAGTTTTACCTTTTACATTATATTACAAAAGGGTGTTTTAGTCAATACCAAATTAAAATTTTGTGCCGCAGTTGCGCCGCGACACTTAAAAAATATCTGAAATGAGTTGCACAAACTATCGTTTGGGTGTAAAATACAGGTATGGCGTATTCACTGACGGCCGAGCAGGCCGAAGCTGAAAACTTAATTGCGCACTGGTTTTACCACTCCGCCCGCCAGACATTTGTGCTGACGGGATTTGCCGGGACGGGAAAGACTTCCCTTTTGCGGCACGCCGTGTGCGAACGGCTGGAGCTGGTGCCCGACGAGAGCGCGGCCTTTGTAACGCCCACGGGCAAGGCGGCCACCGTGCTGATTAAAAAAAGCATACCCGCCTGCACCGTGCACAGGCTGATATACCAGTCGATTGTCGAACAGCAGGAGATGACGCTGAACGGCAAGACGGTAAAGATTGAAAAGCTGACCTTCCGCCGCAGGGAATCCATTGACAAGGGCATTAAGCTCATCGTTCTGGACGAGGCGAGCATGGTGTCCGACGAGGTGATGTTTGATATTTTAAACTTCGGCGTCAAAGTTCTTTTATGCGGTGACGACAGGCAGCTGCCGCCCGTGGAGGGGTTCAACACCTATCTTAAAAACCCCGACTTCTGCCTGAAAAATATTGTGCGGCAGGCGCAGGACAACCCCATCATCTACCTCTCCTCCCTTGCGCGAGAAGGACAGCATATACCCTACGGCAACTACGGCAACAAGGCCTTTGTTATAAACCGCAGAAATTTTACGGGAGATAGGCGAAAAAAACTGCTGGTACGGGCCGAACAGATAATTTGCGGGCTGAACAGAACGCGCGTTAAGGTCAACGATGAAATGCGCGCCATTTATGGCTATTCAGGTCTGCCTAAGAACGGCGAAAAGCTGATATGCACCGTAAACAACTGGGAGCAGTACATAGACGGCGAAATGAAGTTCAACCTTGTCAACGGCATAATAGGCACGGCCATAGAGCCCTTTTACGACGAGGCTAACTATATGGGCTTTACGCAGTTCAAGGCCGACTTTTTGGATGAGAGGTGTCCCGAAGCGTTGCCCTTTGACGCGGGCATATTTATGAACGGCGAGTACCGCTACCGCCACGGCGATTACTTTGAAAAATTCGACGAGGAGGGCAACCCCAAGGGCGTGTTTACACTGAACAGGTTTGAGTACGGCTACTGCATATCCTGTCACAAGGCGCAGGGGTCGGAATTTGAGAGCGCAATAGTTTTTGACGAGAGCTACGCCTTTAAAGAGGACGCGCACCGCTGGCTGTACACGGCCATAACGCGCGCCAAGGACAGGCTGATTATTGTGCGGTAAGCGCGTTCATCGGCACATATTATGGCATCCAACGCCGGAGAGGTAAGTTCATAGAACACTATGCCATCATAGTCGGCCACGTATTGCGCCTCACTATAACCCCATATATCTGCGCGGATTCTAAGGATATAGTAACCGTTAAACTGACCAAAAAAATGTAGCTCAAGTACCTCAGGGCCATATTTTTGCCCACCTGTTTCAAACCCCTCACGATTTAACGAGTAATAGGAATTTTTTATATCCTGCTCGGTCAGCTCATCCAGGGGCGCAAGCTCCGCGCTGCGGGGAGTATAATCGACCTCAACCCAATTGTCCCGATCGTCTGCTTCAAAATCTGTAAGACCTTCAGGCAGTTCATACACCACACCCAAGCGATGATAACACATCTCCATTATGTCGTCCCTGGTGACATAGCCGATGTTGTACGCTTCGCGCAGAGTGATAAACT
>DVNU01000080.1 GCA_018714165.1 Candidatus Coproplasma excrementipullorum
CCCATAATCATTTACAAAAAGTCGGCCTGATTGTATTAATCGGCCGCAACAACTCAATTGGTGCCGCACTATGCGGCAATGAACGCAAAATCAAGGGGGAAGGCGTAAAGGCTTTCCCCCTGTGTTTTTAAAGCAAACCGATGGCTTTTTACCGTCGGAAAAGGACAATTCATATGGCAAACGAAAGACTTCAGCTGCCCCTTGTCGCCCTGCGCGACAGGGTGGTATTCCCCAATATTTCAACGGGTTTCGACGCCGGCCGCACAGCCACTTTATACGCCATAAAGTCGGCCACGGAAAACGACCGCACTGTCTTTATCTGCGCTCAGCTCGACGGCACAAAGACCGACGTCACTGCAGAGGACTTGTACGACATAGGCACCGTCGCCCGCATAGAGCGCGTCGCGCCCATTTCGGGCGAGCGCCTGCGCGTCACCTGCCGCGGACTCTACCGCGCCCGTTCGCTCTCCGTCTACGAACAGGACGGAAGCCTCTTCGCCACAATCGAAAAGATGCCCGTCGAGCGCACCGACCCCGTGTTCGAGGAGGCATATTTCCGCACGGCAAAAAATATCCTGCACGACATCGCGCAGTCTGATACGCGCTTTTCTAAGGAGGCCGCTCAGCGCCTCGACGGCTGTCCCGATCCCGAACAGTTCGTCTATCTCGCGCTCGACGGACTTCAGCTCAAATACGATGTTCAGCAGTCCATATATTCGCGCCTGCGCCTCGTCGATATGTTCTCCGACCTCGACAAACAGCTCAATTCCGAGCTGGAAATTGCCCGTCTTGAGCGCAAAATTCAGGGCGCCGTAAGGCAGAACATCGAAAAGAACCAGAAGGAATACTACCTGCGCGAACAGCTCAAGGCCATACACACCGAACTGGGCGACGACGAGGACGAAAAGGCCGCCCTGGAGGAAAAGATCAAGGCCAAGCATATGCCCGCAGAGGTGGAGGAAAAGGCGCTGAAGGAGCTGTCGCGCATGTCCCGTATGCAGACCTCCTCGCCCGACTACAACGTCCTGCGCACATATATCGACTGGCTTCTGGATCTCGAATGGGAGAAGGCCACTGAAGATACGCCCAACCTCGCCGATGCCGTGGCAATTCTCGAAGAGGATCACTACGGCCTGCAAAAGATTAAGGAGCGCATTACCGAGTATCTGGCCGTACTAAAGCTTACCAACTCGCTAAACGCGCCGGTGCTGTGCTTTGTCGGCCCTCCCGGCGTCGGCAAGACGTCAATAGCCACTTCGGTTGCACGCGCCCTGGGGCGCAAGTTCGTGCGCATGTCGCTCGGCGGCGTCAAGGACGAGGCCGAAATCCGCGGCCACCGCAAGACCTACGTCGGCGCAATGCCCGGCAGAATCATAACCGCCCTCAAGAATGCGGGCTCTGTAAACCCCGTGTTCCTGCTGGACGAGATAGACAAGCTGTCCTCAGACTCCTTCCGCGGCGACCCCGCCAGCGCCCTTCTTGAGGTGCTCGACCCCGCCCAGAACTCGACCTTCCGCGACAGATATCTTGAGGTGCCCTACGACCTTTCAAAGGTGCTCTTCATCACCACGGCCAACTCTGTCGAGACGATACCCGAACCCCTTCTGGACAGAATGGAGCTCATCCGCATAGAGGGCTACACGCAGGAGGAGAAGAGGGAGATTGCCAAGCGCTACCTCATTCCCAAGCGTTCCAAGGCCAACGGCCTCAAGGATGGCGACGTGCTCTTCGACGACGGCGGCATAGATGAAATTATCGACGGCTACACCCGCGAGGCGGGAGTGCGCGATCTTGAGCGCAGAATAGACGCCGTCTGCCGCAAGGCGGCTGTGGCCAAGGCCAACGGCAGAAAGCGCAAGGTGCGCGTAAATAGGGACACCGTAAAAGAGCTCCTGGGTGCCCGCCGCTACGAGCGTGATGGCATGCTCGATGACGACCAGATAGGCGCGGCCACGGGCCTTGCCTGGACGGCCGTCGGGGGCACGACGCTCACAATCGAAGTCTCTGCAATGCAGGGCAAGGGTGACGTGCTCCTCACGGGCAAGCTGGGCGATGTGATGAAGGAGAGTGCCCGCGCCGCCATAAGCTACATCCGCTCAAATTCGGACGAATACGGCATCTCGCCCGAAACGTTTGAAAATACCGACATTCACATTCACGTCCCCGAAGGCGCCACGCCCAAGGACGGCCCCAGTGCGGGCATAACCATGGCTACGGCCATCCTTTCTGCCTTCACACACAAGCCCGTAAAGCGCTCCATTGCAATGACGGGCGAAATCACCCTGCGCGGCAAGGTTCTGCCCATCGGCGGCCTCAAGGAAAAGGCGCTCGCCGCCTACCGCATAGGCATACACGACGTGATAATCCCCAAGGACAACCAGAAGGACTTAGAGGAGATCCCCCAGTCAGTAAAGGAACACATAAACTTTATTCCCGTCTCCGACGTGGACGCCGTGTTTAAAACGGCCATAGTAAACTTATGAAGATAACCAAAGCCGAATTTATCACCAGCGCGGCGGGCAAGGGTCAGTTTTTAAAGACTGATAAGCCCATAGTGGCCGTCTGCGGCCGCTCAAATGTGGGCAAGAGCTCGTTTATAAATATGCTCGCAAACCGCAAAAAGCTCGCCCGCGTCTCCCAACAGCCGGGCAGAACGCGCCTTGTCAACTATTTTGACTTCGGCTCGTTCATTCTCGCCGACCTTCCCGGCTACGGCTACGCCCGCGTAAGCAAGGCCGAAAAGGTAAAATGGGCAAAGCTTTTGGACGACTTTTTCGCCGACAAGGCGGGCATTGCCCACGTCTTTGCGCTGTGCGACATCCGCCACGACCCCACCGCCGACGACATAACGATGGTGGAGTATCTCTATTTCCACCTCATTCCCTTCACGGTGGTGGCCACCAAGGCAGACAAGCTCTCGCGCGCGCAGGTTGATAAATCCATAACCAATATTGCCGCAACCTATAAGTGCGGCAAGGGCGACATAATAGCCACCTCGTCTGTCACTCGCAAGGGGCTGGACGAGGTGTTGGCCGTGCTCGACGGCGTGGTACTTCGCGGCAAGAGCGCGGAGCAAGCAGAGGAAGAGGACAACGCGGATGAAGTTGCTGAGTAAACTGCTGGCGCTCATGTGCGCCGCCGTAATTATGATATGTGCCCAGGTCTCCTGCCAGCGCGAACTTCCGCTCAGCAGCGACGAGGGCAATTCTTCCTCCCAGGAACTTCCCGACAATACGACCGATACCCCTTCGCAAACCGATCCTCCGGTCGATGATGACCCTGCGGAGGACGACTCTGCTGAAGATGATGTCCCCGATGAGGACGCCCCCGCGGGAGATGATGAACAGGATACGCCTCCCGAGGTTGAAGAGCCCGGCGAGCCCTCCGAACCTTCCTCTCCCGAAGAAGAACCTCCGGCAGAGGAGGAGTCTCCTTCGGAGGACAATGAGGATGAGCTGACGCCTTTCTCGTTCGGGTACAGTTTTTCAGACTTTACCGGCGAAGAAATTGTCGGCGGAACGTCGCTCGTTGAGGGATATATAGGGGTCAATTACATAAACGGCGGTTCCTCGCCCATGCTTGTGGCCGACTATTCAAACTCCGAATACAAAAAGTGCGCCGCTCTCAGCGATGATATCGCCGTAACATTCAGCCTGCCCGCGTCGGCCCGTCTCACTGTGTTTGTCGCAGGTCTCGGCATATTCGGCGGTACGTTTGCCGTGCAGGGCGAAGATTTCTATCAGGAGTGCGATGTTCAGCCTGGCGGCAACTCCCAGGGGGACAGATACGGCTATTCAACTTTCACATTCGGGCTCAAGGCGGGAGAATACGGCCTGTGCCTTATATCGGGCAACGTCGGTCTGCTGGCTCTGGAACTCAATTCGCTTTAATCTGTCATTCTTTTCGCGCGGTTAAAAGCCTCCCGCAATCAATGACCCTTCCCCATTTTTAACCGTTCCCGTAATCAAAAAGGAGAATGTTATGCTTTTGAGGCAGATGAAGTATTTTGTTGCAGTTGTCGAATGTAACGGGTTCACCGCCGCGGCGGAGCGCTGTTACATATCCCAGTCGGCCATCTCCCAACAGATAAGCTCGCTTGAGGAAGAGCTGGGCGTGTCGCTCCTTGTCCGCGAGGGCAGGAAGATATCCGTCACGCCTGCGGGCGAGTACTTCTATAACCGCAGCAAGGCCATCATATCCTCCGTTGAGGAGACCCGCGCCGAGACTATACGCATCGGCTCGGACAGTGAGCTTCGCTTGAGCATCGGCTATCTTTCGGGCTACGACGGCAGTGAGCTGCAGAACGCCATCGTCGAATTTTCGCGCGTATATCCTGAAGTCATCGTCAGCGTATTTCGGGGCACGCACGAGGACTTATACGAGGCTCTCCTTTCGGGCAAGGCCGACCTGGCTTTAAGCGACCAGCGCAGGGCCTTCTCCCCCGAAGCCGAAAATCTCATCTTAAGCCGCGCGCCCTCATATGTCGATATTGCCGCGGCCAGCCCCATAGCCGCCCGCGGCGACGTCGTCACCTCCGACGAAATCAGCGACATTCCCTGCATAATCGTATCATCCAGGTCCGACGAGCGCGTCGAACGCGACTATTACGAAAAGTATCTGCACATCGGCAGGCAGTTCCTGTTTGCCGCAAGTTTAGATGAAGCCCGACTCATGGCCATGGGCGGCAGGGGATATATAGCAGTTGAGAGCGTAAGCAACTCTGCCCAGCCCCCCTTAAAGCGGCTTGAGGTTCGCCGTCCCGACGGCAGCGCGATAGAGCGTATATATTGCGCCTTCTGGTATAAAAAGCGCACCAATTACTACATTGAAGAATTTGCCGACATTCTGTGCAGGCAGTACGCGGCTAACTCCTGAATTTTTGTTTTATATCGTATGCAAAAAGCCCCCGCACCGCGGGGCTTTTTTGTGTGCCGTTCAATAAGTTTTGCTTATAAATTTATTGCCAACTTGATATTGCTTTCGGCGTTGTTTAGTGTTATCATTGCGTTGAAAGGGAGGCAATAAAAGATGTCTGTTTTAATAGTTTACTATTCCCGCCGCGGTCAGAATTACTGCAACGGCGCCATAAAAAATCTCGTAAAGGGCAATACCGAGCTCGCTGCGCAGTTCATTTGGCAGGCTGTCGGCGGCACGCTTGCAGAGGTCAAAACTGTAAAGGAGTATCCCGCCGACTACTACGCCTGCATAGACGAGGCCAAGGCCGAGCTACGCGATAAGGCCCGCCCCGCCCTTAAGGATATGCCCGAAAATCTTGACGGTTACGACACTGTCTTTGTCGGCTATCCCAACTGGTGGGGCACTATGCCCATGGCAATGTTCACCTTTCTGGAGGGCTATAACTGGCAGGGCAAAAAAATCATTTCCTTCTGCACCAACGAGGGGAGCGGCATGGGCTCTTCCGAGCGCGACATAGCCGCCATATGCAGGGGCGCAACGCTTTTGCGCGGACTGTCAATCCACGGCGCGGAGACTGCTCGGCTAAAGGATAAAATAATGCGCTGGGCAAAGGACAGCGTTAAATAGATCAGTAATTTTTTTACAATAAAACTTGCAAAGCGGCTTAAAACTTGTTACAATTTTAACAGACAGCGGGCCGCCCGCTCAGACCATAAAATCAAGGAGGCTATGATGAAGCAGTATTTCAACATCAAAAAGAATTTCGGCTTCGGCTGTATGCGCCTGCCGGAAGTTGACGGCGGCATCGACACCGAAGAGTGTAAAAAAATGTTCGATAAGTTCCTCGAAGAGGGCTTTAACTACTTCGATACCGCCCACGGCTACCTCGGCGGCAAGAGCGAAACAACCCTTCGCGAGTGCCTTACATCCCGCCACCCCCGCGAAAGCTATGTGCTCACCGATAAGCTCACCGAGCCCTACTTCAACAAGCGCGAGGACATCCGTCCCTTCTTCGAAAGTCAGCTTTTAGCCTGCGGCGTGGATTATTTCGATTTCTATCTCATGCACGCCCAGGATAAGCGCATTTTCGAAAAGTTCAAGCGCTGCCAGGCTTATGAAGAGGCGCTCGAACTCAAAAAGGAAGGCAAAATAAAACACTTCGGCATCTCCTTCCACGACAAGGCCGAAGTTCTCGACAAAATCCTCACCGAGTATCCCCAGGTAGAGGTGGTGCAGATTCAGTTCAACTATGTCGACTACGAGGATCCTTCCGTCGAGAGCCGCAAGTGCTACGAGGTGTGCGTAAAGCACGGCAAGCCAGTCATAGTAATGGAGCCCGTCAAGGGCGGCAGTCTCGTCAACCTGCCCGAAGAAGCCAAAAAGGTGTTCGCAGACCTTAACGGCGGTTCGCCCGCGTCATACGCCATCCGCTTCGCCGCAAGTTTTGAAAACGTAATGATGGTTCTGTCGGGTATGGGCAGTATGGCGATGGTGGAGGAGAATACCTCATATATGAAGAACTTCAAACCTCTTGACAGGAGGGAGCTTGAGGCAATCGACAAGGTTCGCGCCATCTTCCGCGCGCAGAACCTCATTCCCTGCACGGCCTGCCGCTATTGTACAGATGGCTGTCCCAAACACATTCTCATCCCCGACCTGTTCGCCTGCCTCAACGCAATGAGGGCGTTCAAGACGTGGAATGCGGAGTACTATTACAACATACATACCACCGGCCACGGCAAGGCCTCCGACTGTATCGGGTGCGGCAAGTGCGAAAAGTCCTGCCCCCAGCATCTGCCCATTCGCGCCCTGTTAAAGGACGTTGCCAGGGAGTTTGAAAAATGAGTATGGAATACCGCAAACTTCCGCACGGCGAAGAGAGGCTCAGCACCCTCGGTTTAGGCATGGGCGGCATACAGAACGCCCCCGCCGAGGAGATAGAGGCCGTAGTATCCAAGGCCATAGACAGCGGAATAAACTTCTTCGACCTCTGCGGAGGCGGCGCAAGCATTTACGCGCCCTTCGGCGCGGCCATAAAGGGCAGAAGGGATAAGGTGCACTTCCAGCTCCACTTCGGCGCCGTGTACAACAAAAAGGGCGAATACGGCTGGTCGCGCAATCTCGACGAGATAAAGCGTACCTTCGAATGGGAGATGAATGCCCTCGGCACGGACTATGTCGACTTCGGCTTTCTGCACTGCGTAGACGAGGAGAGCGACCTTGCCGATATTCAGAAAAACGGCATACTCGACTTTGTGCTGGAGCTCAACAGATCGGGTATAGTGCGGCACGTAGGCTTCTCTTCGCACACTCCGTCGGTGGCGAACAAACTGCTCGACACGGGCAAAATCGATATGATGATGTTCTCCATAAACGCCGCCTACGACCTTGAATTTCACGACGAGCTTGGCATAGGCTCCAATGAGGAGAGGACGGCTCTCTTCCGCCGCTGTCAGGCAGGGGGAGTGGGTATATCAGTCATGAAGCCCTTCCACGGCGGCCAGTTGTTGTCCAATAAGACGTCGCCCTTCAGGCACGCCCTCACTAAAAACCAGTGCATACAGTACTGTCTCGACCGTCCCGCCGTCCTCGCCGTAGTTCCAGGCGCAAGGGGGCTCAACGACCTTATCGAGCTGCTGCGCTATCCCCAGAGTTCTGCCGAGGAGCGCGACTATTCGGTAATCGGTCAGTTCACTCCTCAGTCGGCCATGGGCAACTGCGTATACTGCAACCACTGTCAGCCCTGCCCTGCGGGCATAGATATAGGTATAGTCAACAAGTACTACGATCTGGCCCTGGCGGGCGACAGGATGGCCGCCGACCACTATTCGAAGCTTGTCGTCAAGGCCGACAGCTGTTTAAAGTGCGGCCACTGCGACAGGCGCTGTCCATTCAAGGTAAAACAGCAGGCAAAAATGCAACAGATAGCAAACTATTTCAATAAAGGAGTATAAGATGTTAGATGCAATTTTAAAGAACAAAACTCTTAAAATCAGACTTACGGTAAAGGGCATAGCCACTCTCGTCGCCATAGCGCTTGCAGTCGCTTTGCCCGAACTTTTCCACCTTCTGGGCCGCGTGACCGACATGGGCACCGCCCTCGGCGAAACCTTCCTTCCCATGCACATAGCCGTGTTTGTCGTCGGCCTTCTGGCGGGCCCTGTTGCAGGTCTTGTAACAGGCCTTGCCGCTCCCGCAATCAGCTTCGGCCTTTCGGGTATGCCCACGGTCGTAATGCTTCCCTATATGATGATAGAGCTTGCAACTTACGGCGGCGTCTGCGGCCTGCTTGCAAACGTTAAAATGCCCGTTATTTTAAAGCTTCTCATCGCGCAGGCAGCCGGCAGAGGCCTCCGCGCAATAGCAATCGTCATCGGAGCATATGCCTTCGGCTCGCCCGTAAACGTTGCCGTAATCTGGACGAGTATAGTTGCGGGTCTGCCCGGCCTCATCCTCCAGTGGATAATCATTCCCCTGCTCATGTTCTATATCTCCCGCAAGGTGGGTGCAGATGGAACAGATTGAAAGGGCCAAAAAACTTCTCTCGTCGGGCGCGACCTTCGCGCTCGTAAGTGATGACGAGATATTCTCAACCGACCGCAGGGGCATAGCCCCGCTCCTGGAGCTGGCGGAGGAGGGCAAGAACCTTTCGGGCTTCAGCGCGGCAGATAAAATTGTCGGCAAGGCCGCCGCAATGCTCTATTGCTATATGGAGATACAGGAGGTGTGGGCAGAGGTAATGTCCCGCGCCGCCGCCGCGGTATTTGAAAAGTACGGCGTGAAATATTCGTGCGCCAACCTCGTCGACTACATAATCAACCGCAATGGCGACGGTATGTGCCCTATGGAGAGCACTGTAGCCGACATGGACTCCCCCGCAGAGGCAATCCGCGCCCTGCGTGCAAAGCTCAATGAGCTTACAGCTAAATAAAACACTAAAAAATGCCGACTGCTCAGTCGGCATTTTTTCTGTATCTGTGCGGCGTACAGCCATAGGTTTTCAAAAACAGTCGGTGGAAGTAGCTCTGGTTCTCATACCCCACCGCGCGTATAATATCCTCCACGCTGAGCGCTGTGGTGCGCAGCATCTCCTCGGCCGCCGCCAGCCGCCTGGTCTGAAGGAGGATCTGAAAGGTTTTGCCGAACAGCTCTCTTATGCGCCGCGAAAGATAGGCCTGGGTATACCCCAGCCTGTCCGCAAGCTCGCCAAGAGTGGCAGTGGGGTACCGTTGATGTATGTATTCAAGCACCGCGCGTTTGAGCTTTGCATCCGGCGAAGCCACCACCAGCGAGTTGGAAAGGGTGTCGCGGTAGTGCGCAAGATAGGTGAACAGCAGTGATACCAGTTCTGCGTAAATATCCTGCGTGCGGTTGACTATTGCGTATATCAGGTTGTCCATCAGGTTATGTATGGGGAAGTTGTCCTTGGTTTTAAAAAACAGATACTGCGCCTCGCCCGCGTCGTCAATGTTGTTGGTTATAAACTCGCTCATCACGGGGTTGTTCGCCACGTGGGGAAATACAATCTGCAAAAAGGGAGTGGACAGTATAAAATTTATGCCTATATCTCCCCGTCCCGCGCGCTTTATCGAATGTCTTGCATGTCTGTTTAAAAAAATTATATCGCCGCGCTCAAGCGTTACGCTGTCCTTGCCTATCACGTGTGAAATTTTTCCCGCGTACACGTACATAAATTCCATATAATCGTGGCCGTGGTCTGGGAAGTCCACAAATCTTGTGTGCAGGCGCAAATCCAGTTCCCTGCCCTCAAGCAGCTTTTTGCTGTTTACGATAAACCGCTCCGACAGCGAATAGTCGTCCTTATTTACATCCCGCCCGCTGAGAATGGTTCGCTCTTCATCGGTCAGCTTCGTCAGATTTTCAATGATTCTTTCATCCATGCCTTCATTGTAACATAAACGCTGAATAAAATCAAATAAAGACAGTATTTTGTAAAAATTACGTCCTTGTTTTATATAATCAAAGTGATATAATGGGGGTGTAAGTGAGATAAATTATGAAAAATTATTACCTTGCAATAGATATCGGAGCT
>DVNU01000081.1 GCA_018714165.1 Candidatus Coproplasma excrementipullorum
AACCTCTCATTGAAAGAGCAATACACGAATATACAACAGTCAGAGCCGAAAACGTGGGCGGCGTTCTGCCGACGGATAACGGCGGTATATGACTTTGATAAAAGCAAGGATATTCCCGTAAACAAATTCACGGGAGAACTAAAAAAGCCGCCTACACTCATAGAGATTGCAGACGACGGGGATATACCGTTTTAATGGTCAAACTAAGTACTTAATTTTCTCGACTTTATATCACAAAGATGTTATACTATAAATAAACACGATGTCTTAAAAATGGAGAAGTCCATTATGTTAAATAAAGAACAGAACGATAAATTTATCATTTTATGCAAAGAGATTGTCCCTGAATATATATTACGAACTGAAAACGACGGCTTCTTGATGGGAGATTTTCGAGATAAAGAGATTTTTAGTTGTTTTTATCAATACGATAACGCAAACATAAATTTTGTGTTTGCAAGGCTTCACTTTACAATCAATGAATGGATTAAAGAGTATTCCAGCAGATTTAAAAGTGGAAATAGGTATATTCGCTCGGGGGATAGAGGCGAACTAAATCACTTTCAAAATATATTAAGTCAATTTATCAAATTCTTTGGGAAAATTGGTATTGAATTTAATGTTAACCCTGATTATCGTAAACTGATTTTCGAAGGAAGTGAAGAAATCAATAATGCAGAAGGTTATATTGTTGGGGAAAATTTCGATTTGCCCAATTTAATAATTGATGAGCCTATTTTTACTCTTGTAAGCGGTAATAAATTTGAACATATAAGATTTTTAATTTTTGGGGCAGCGAGAACCAAACCTGATATTATTGTTAAAGATGTTTTAGACGGAAATCTTAAAGTATTAAATGATAGTGATGTTTTAGTATATGATGATGAAATTAAAGAAAGTTTAACTTATGCAGATTTTAAGATTTGGTGGAGTAAGAACAAGAATAAATATTCGTGGTACACTCCTACTAGTCAAATGAATGAAATAGAACTTCAAGTTCAGGAATATTATAGACAACATTACAGCGATGATATATTCCCTGTACTAATACCGCAAGTGTATTTGCATTATGACCCAAAAGACAAAGAAACGCGACGAAAATATAAATATAATGAAAATTTAATTTTTCAAAGAATGGATTTTCTTATTCTTTATAAAAACCGAAGAGTTATTATAGAAATAGATGGGGAAACACACACACCTGAAAAAAATTTGGAAAGATATTCCAAACAGTTAGAATATGATAGAACGATGAGGTTTTTAGGCTATGATATATTTAGGCTTGGCGGTTATGAATTAACTAAAAACTTTGAAAAAACAGTAAAAGATTTTTTTGAAAATCTGATGCAATATCTAAAAGTTAATCAATGAAAATCTATAAAACGAAAGAGAGCAACGGTTTTTTCCGTTGCTCTCTTTCTTTACTTGTATGCCACAAAGCCCGCAACACCATTGACGAAAATATATTCCATCTTTGTGGTGTTCAAACTCTGTCGACACTGGTGGAGATGATCAGACTCGAACTGACTACCTATACGTTGCGAACGTATCGCTCTACCGGGTGAGCTACATCCCCGCAGGAATTTTAACGATACAATTATATACAATTTTATAAATAAAATCAATTGTATACCGCACCCGATTGCAAATTATTTTTTAAACTTTCTATTCGGAAACATCTATGCCGAGCAATACGCCGAACCTGAAGCCTTCTTTATAATATGTTTCGTTTTCATCGCTGGTCACCTCGTCTAAGGCGTCCTTGAACTGCTTGTACAGCTCCGCGGCCTCCTTATCCTCCTTGAGTTTTTGAGTCAACTTATTGTCTATCTCGCACACCTTTCCCATTAAGCGGCTATAGTTTTCAGACGCCTGCACGCTTTCGTAAGTGCCGCGCAATCCATATAACATCTGGTCAATAGCAGATTTCATAATAGCCTCCCGACTGTGTTTTTGCATTATGAATGATGTTATATATTAATTTTATCACTTATAAATATAAAATTATTGGTTTAACTCGAAATGAGCTAAACTTTTTCTATAGTTGAAAATGCGGATAACAGGATTTGCCGCTTGAGCGCGGCGAGGAATATGCGCGCCTTCTCGAATAGCGTAAGGGAAACGCTATTCTCGGTCACCGCAAACGCGGGACATATGCGTTTGCTCATCTCGCTCGGCACGAACAGTGGGTGTCCACTGTTCTATGAAATGCCTCACTCGTCCCTCAAATCCTGTTAGTTTTCCAAGGCACTATCAACACAAATGGGGACGGCTAAAAAGCCGTCCCCATTTGTGTTGGTGCGGATAACAGGATTTGAACCTGCACGGTTGCCCACAGGATTCTAAGTCCTGCGCGTCTGCCAGTTCCGCCATATCCGCAAAATCGTGAGTCTGCTGCAACGATGTTATTATATTTAATTGCGTAGCGTTTGTCAATCTGTTTGGGCGGTGCGGCGGGTGCGTACAGCGTAAATTATGAGCTCAACGACAACGCAGATGAGCACGGCGAGCGCAATACCTATGCAATCGATACCGATATCGCGCACGGTGGCCGAGCGGCCGGGGATAAAGTACTGGTGGAACTCGTCCGTGCAGGCGTAAAACAGGCTGAAGCCGAAGGCGCACAGCGCCGAAAAGAGGGTGCGCGAGGGTCTTGCCTGCACCTTGATGCTCCAAAGCGATGCGGACAGAAGGTAGGAAGAGAGCCCCATGCAGAAATACAGGAAGATGTGCGCGAAGTTGCGTATTTTAAGCCCTGCAAAGATGACGACATCTGACGGGGACTGGCCGGGTGGGATTTCGATGCCGAGCAAGCCCAACACCCACCTGCCCACGCCGTTGCTGGCGCCCGACGACTGACTGCCGTTCTGCGAGGAGAATATAAAAATTGTTATCATAACGGCGAGCGTGAACGCCGCGGACAGAGCTATTTTTATTTTGCGGTTGAAAGTCATAACAATTATGTATATGCACGGGCGCACATTTTTGCTAAAAACGCGTTAGTTGAGGCATATTACGGGGGCAATCACTCGCCCTTCCCCTCTTTGCCCTGAGAGTCTAGCGTTGAAACTATCAGCTCGTGACACTTGAGCATTATCTGGAGGCACTCGAAGAGGAGTTCGTTAGCCTCCTTGTCCAGCCCCTTCTTTTTCATTCCGTCGTTGATTATCACGGCGGCGTAATTGAAGGACGAAAAGAGATTTTTTAAATATCCCTCTATCTCCTTAAAGTCGTCCTGGGCGGTGATGTAGAAATTATAAACATCCTGCAACTTTTTACTGGCGCCGTGGAACACGGAGAGATTTTTGTTGCTGTACACGTCCTCCATATCGGCGTTGAATTTATTTAAAAGGTCTATAAGCCTGAGCTGTTCAAAAGTCATTTTACACCTCTTGCGATATATTATAACACAGCCGCGCGCGTTTGTAAACTGCGCAAGGCCCCTACTATGCCCTGACGAATAAAAATATGCCCCGCCGATGCGCGCTTCTCGCTGTCGGCGGGGCTTTATGACCTGCAAGGACTTTAAATTGAGTTTAATCAGGAATTTTCATCGTCGGATAAGACAAAGCTGCTGTACGACGGGTTGATTACGGGAGACATATTCTTATAGTCTTTTACGCCCGTACCGGCGGGGATGAGCTTGCCGATGATGACGTTTTCCTTGAGACCCATGAGGGGATCTACCTTGTTCTTGATGGCGGCGTCGGTGAGCACCCTTGCCGTCTCCTGGAAGGATGCGGCGGACAGGAAGGATTCGGTGGACAGCGCGGCCTTGGTTATGCCGAGGAGCACGCGCTTCTGAAGGGCGGGCGTGCCGCCGTTTTCGATGGCCTTCTGGTTTTCGGCCTCGACTGTGAACATATCTACAGTTTCGCCGGGGAGAAGGTCGGTGGAACCGGCCGACTCTATCCTTACCTTTCTGAGCATCTGGCGGACGATTATCTCGACGTGCTTGTCGTTGATGTCAACGCCCTGCGAGCGGTAGACCGACTGAACCTGTTCGAGCAGGTAGTCCTGAACGCCCTTGACGCCCTGTACACGCAGGATATCCTGGGGGTAAACCGAACCTGTGTTGAGAACGGTGCCGGGTTCGACGGCGTCGCCGTCCTTGACCTTGAGCTCGGCATTGAAGGGAAGCTGGTAGTTCTTCTTGACCTCGCCCGTTACGGGATCCTTGACGATGACGTGCTTCAAGTTGTCGGAGTCGTCAATTGTTACGCGGCCCGAAACTTCGCACAGCGTTGCACAGCCCTTGGGTTTGCGGGCTTCGAATAGCTCCTCAACGCGGGGAAGACCCTGGGTAATGTCGCCCGTGGCCGCGATACCACCCGTATGGAAGGTACGCATGGTCAGCTGGGTGCCGGGCTCGCCTATCGACTG
>DVNU01000082.1 GCA_018714165.1 Candidatus Coproplasma excrementipullorum
TTTAGCCATAGGCAGGGCTTTGAGCCACGCGGGAGTATGTAAGCGCAAAATCTGCTCTATGTTGCGAACGCTATTCGGTTGTAAATTCGGCTTTTTGTAGACCTCGAACCACCGTTCCAGCCAATCGCCGAACAAAATCGACTTCCCCATAAAGGCGAATTCCTCTCGATTTTAAGCTCTTTTCCTCTCTCGAATTTTGGCGAGAGAGCATTAGACGACACCTTGTATTTTACGAGCGGCGGCGCGCTCCGCGCGCCGCCGTACAAGGTGTCGTCCACCCGTACGGACACACCGCACGGGCGGGGCGAGTAAACAAAACGCCCCCGCCCGTGCCGCGGTTGCCGTCATCTCAACCGCGGTTCAACAAATATAGTGCGGCTCATAGCCTCGCAGAGGCGGCGCACTATAATTTTGTATATCACGCTCCCAAGTGAGCGTATCGTCAAAGAGAACGTATTTCAAAACAAAGTTGCGAATTTCCGCGCACACGTCGTCATTCGCAATTTGCGTGTAGATTTCGGCGGGTATTCCGCGCGAATAGGTTATGCGCTCGCCCGTCTTTTCTATGTATTTAAGCAAATATCCAATTGCGTTGCCGTGCTTTAATTCTGCGGCACTCAATGCCTTGAAGTCGTTGCGCCCGAAACGCTTTTCAAAAAAGCTATTGCTGTACGTAGTCTGCATTTTATGGCTTTTGGTGCTGTAATCTTGCACTTCGCTAATCGTGCCGAGCATTTGCCCGTCGGGAACATATAAAAGCGCGTGGAAGTGCAAACGCCCCGTTTGCGGAGCGCGCTCGAATACGCCCATATAACGCCAGCCGCGGCGCGTGTGAAGATTAGAAAGGCAACGGCGCAGTTTTGCGCGGAATTCAAATTCCGTGCACTTCTCGTCACTGTAAGTGATTGTTATAAAGTGCGTCCAGCGGTTCAAATTCGCCTTGCGGTGAAAGCGCTTTTTGCGGCTGTGCAGGTTGTTCGCCTTGCGCTTTAAGTTCTCGTCAATGAACGCATTGAGCGCCGCCTCGTCGTCAAAAAACGGGCATAGGTTGTCTTGAAGAAATGCCAACGTTTCAGCCCTGCTTTTACCCTCTATCAGCGCATAGGCGTAAAGCCCGTCGAATATCTCGCGGGCGGGGTCTTTTTTGCGTATGCGGTAAGTGTTGCGCTTGCTACACGCCTTTATGAGCGGAACGGCGACGAAGTGCCCGCCGTCGTTATACACTCGGCATAACTTGCCCCTTTTCTTTGCAGGGCGGGCGGGTTCGTCAAAAAAAGTGGGCTGATAGAATTGTAAAAACGGCTCTGCGCCGTAAATTTCCGTTAGCATTGCTTTGTCGTCCTTGTTACTTAATCACCCCGGCGGGGAGCAAACACCCCTGCGGGGAATTTTCTGTTAAGAGGGGAAAAGGGTTGACTTTTTGCCCGTGCCCTCTTATAATACCGTATAGAAAGTGTTTGGCTCGGTGTCAGCGGTTCGCCGCTCTCGTCCTTGTAGCCCCCACAGAATGAGGCATAATTGCTTGTGGCACTTTCTTTTTTTGTATTAAAGGGCAACATTTTGTTGCCCTTTATTTTTTAGCGCCTTTTGCTTTGAAAGTGCACTTTCAATTTTGAAAAGTTTCAAAACTATATAGAAGTTGCGGACAACAACGCCCGCTTTTTTGCCTCGCGTATGCGTTTAAGCTCCGCAGCCCTCGCGCGCCTTTCGGGGCTAAGTTTATAAACTTTATCTGTTTTAGGGTTATACGGTGCTTTATTCTCGTAACCGTCCACACTAACGCCAAGAGCGGCAAGACGGGAAAGAATAAGCGAACAATTTTTGCGCAGTTTTTCGCGCACTCGCGGGGCACAATTAGAACCTTTATAACCAAGACGGCGCGAAATTTCCGCGTTGCCGTAACCTTCAATGAACAAACCGAAATACACGTTTTCACGAGGCGAAAGCAAATCAGCGACAACGGCTTTCAAATCGTCTGTATGGTCTACGAAGCCCAACCCCTCTAACATATCGGGAGCAGGCACAACTTCGCCAAGCGTGCAAGCGTTTTTATCGTCCTGATGTCTTTTAGCGTTTTGCATACCGCCGAAAGGCTTATCGAGAGAAAGGCAATCAGCGGCATAAACCGCAAGACCGCCGCCCGAAAGCAACTTCGGGTTATTTTCCGAAAGATACAAAAGCCCGCCATAAAGACAATAGCGAAAAGAGGCAACCACAAAGCGAGAAAGGCTCAAACCATCAACAACGGGCTTGCCATTATCCTGCCGAAAATAGCCCAAGTCGACATAAAGGCAAGAAACCATATCAACGCCATAGCCACGGCAACGCGGGGTTTTATATGCGTAATTATAAGCCATACCTTTAATGCGGGCTAAATTCTCAAAATAGAAACGATTGCGGGCGGGAATATCGCCACCGCGTATAAGCTCCGCCTGCTCATCAGTAATCAACCACCCGCGCCAATCTGTCATAATTTCGCCTCGTCTGTCTTTGCCTCGTTCGCCCTTTCCTCGGCTCGGCGCGCCTGCTGTAAAAGTATGCTCAAAATGCTTTTGTCGCTCTCGGCGCGGGGCTTTACCTTGTAACTATACAAAATGCCGTCCTCGTCCGTGTTCTGCACCTCGTAAACGGTATAGGTTGAGCTTTTGCCGCTCTCGCTCGTCATTTCCTCGTCGCGAATAATTAGCTCCGCCGTGGGCGCAATGTCAAAGATTATGTCTAAAATGTCGTAGCCGTCAAAATCTTTGTTTTTCGGCATAAGGTCAACCTTGACTTCACGCCCGCGAACCTTTCCGCGAACAAAATAGCCGTAATAGCTTTTTCTGTCTCGGCTCTCGTAAATTTCACGCTCTACAATCAAACATGCCATAACTTACACCCCCTCGGGCTCTTCTTCGAGCTCGATAAACTCAACGCGAGTTAAAAAGTCGCCGCACGTATTGTCGGGGTGTATTCTGTCGAGCAAAAATTGCTCTATCTCGTCCCCGTGTTCCTCGTCGAATTCGTCCAAGTCGTTGCATTCCTCGTCCTCGAATAGTGCAATGAGCTTTTGGCGAAACTCGCCCGTTTTGCCGTCGTTAATCGTCATCTTTGCTAATACCAACATTTGCAACCGCCTTTCCCCGTAAAGTCGTTAGGTCAACTAAAATTTATACGGTTTACGTATATTTGAATTGTATCATACGCAAACCGTATAAGTCAAGCATTTCATACGATTTTCGTATAAAATAATTTTGAGGTGATTAAATGAAGTTATTAAAATTCCCCGAAAATTTGCGCAACGCACTACGCGACAATAAAATGACACAACAAGAGCTTGCCGACCTCGTAGGAACAACGCAAGCAACTGTCAACCGCTGGCTAAAAGGAGTAAATGAACCTGACCTTGCAACACTATTAGAAATCTGCTTATATTTAGGTGTATCGCCGAATGAAATTTTAGGCTATGACGATATAAGCGACGACGATTTCAAAATATATTGCCAAACCCCCGAAATAATCGAAAGAACACGAACAAAACAAAGCATAGCAAAGCAAAAAGAAGCATTTGAAAACGAAGAAAAAAAACTCGAACAAATTAAAAAAGACAAAAAATAAGGGCGGTAGCATTTTGCTATCGTCCTTAAAATATATAAAAACGGGCATTTTGAGCCATTTTTGGCTTAAAAAGCCTCGAAATCGTGTTACGTGGGAACACGTACGGAGGTTCGAATCCTCTTCTCTGCGCCAAAACTGGCGGATGGCAAAAGCCATCCGCCAGTTTTGTTGTTGCAGTTGAAGTAAAGAACCTCCGTAGGTTCGTACAGGCGCCAAAAGGCGCCGACCCACCAAGAGGACCCATTTAGGGGTTTCGGTGGCATTCTCTTCTGCGCGAGGAATAGAGGATTCGAGGAAAACAGACACCATCGCCAACAGCGCTGAATTTTTATAAAATATAAAATTTCGGTCAGGAAAATGCACCGTCAACTGTTTTTATTGTGAACAGTTTAATTTCAGGAGAAATAAATATGAAAAAACTACTGACTTTTATCTTTTCGGCAGTGCTGGCAATTTCGGCGGCGGCCTTTGCCGCCTGTGAGGATATAGAGGACAGAGCTATGCAATCGCGCATAATCAATGCCTGGCTTGACGACAACCCCGACACCGACGCGGCCGCATATGAACTCTCCGTCGATGTGCGCGGCGTGTACGGCGACACCTATGTATTCTACCTCAACGGCCCTTTCGGCTACGCCCAGGCGCTGACGTACACCTTTATAGACAACGTATACTTCGCCTATCCCGACTTTCAGCAGTTGGAAGTATACAACGACGGCGAGATTTACACCCTTGAAGAGGCGTTTGATGCGGGGTTTTTAACGCACGAAAATCTTTTGGATATACAGAAAAAATATCACCGCAACAGCAACTGGTCGACGACGGGCAACATAATCTGGAACTACATGTGCGAGCACGAGGGGCTGACCGCAGACGATCTGTCTCTGCGCGTGCACTGGTACGGTGGAGCGAGCGCGGGCGACATGCTCCATATATCGCAAGGTTTTGCGCTGTTTATAGACGGCGGCAAAGATTACGACACGGCCATAACCACAATCGTTGTGGACGGGGTTGAATTTGTGTACCCCACATCCCAACAGCTGCTGTTTTACGGTGCGTACGACGAGGAGAACGACACTGAGTTTATAACCCTTTCGCGCGCGTTTGAACTTGGTCTTTTAGATCATACGCAATTGCTTGAAATAAAATATAATTACGAAAACGACATAAAAATCTCACTGGACTGACCCTGATGCAGGTCAAAAAAGAATTCCGTCTGCATGGCGGAATTCTTTTTTGCTATAATTGTCAAACAGCTGTTGACATAATTATGCATTAAATGTATAATATTTTGTATATTTATAAATCCGAAGGTTAAAAATGTTAACATTAGACAAAGTTTACCATGCAAAATACGTCCTCAAAGATGCCATAAGGCAGACGGACATGATATACTCGCCCGTCATCTCCGAAGAGAGCGGCTGTGAAGTTTATTTAAAGACCGAAAATTTACAGGTCACGGGCTCGTTCAAGGTGAGGGGCGCTTACTATAAGATATCCCAGCTCACCGACGAGGAAAAAGCGCGCGGCGTTATAGCCTGCTCTGCGGGCAACCATGCGCAGGGCGTGGCTTTGGCCTCTAAAAAGTTTGGCATAAGGTCAATAATCTGTATGCCCGACGGCGCGCCCATTTCAAAGGTTGAGGCCACCAGAAGCTACGGAGCAGAGATTGTGCTGGTGCCCGGCGTCTACGACGACGCCCACAACGAGGCCGAACGGCTGAAGGATGAAAATGGCTACACCTTCATCCACCCCTTCGACGACGAGGACGTAATTGCAGGACAGGCCACCATAGGACTGGAAATTATTGACCAGTTGCAGGACGTGGACGCAATAGTTGTGCCCGTGGGCGGCGGCGGACTGGCCTCCGGACTGGCCTTTGCAGTTAAATCATTGAACCCCAATATAAAAGTATACGGCGTGCAGTCATCGGGCGCGCCCTCAATGCTCGTATCCGTAGAGCATCACAAAATTGAGTGCCTGCCCTCCGTCTCCACCATTGCCGACGGCATTGCAGTTAAGGAACCCGGCCCTCTCACCTTTGAACTGTGCTCAAAATATCTGGACGGAATAGTGTCGGTGACGGACGACCAGGTTTCGGCAGCCATACTTGCACTCATTGAAAAGCAGAAGATGATTGCCGAAGGCGCGGGAGCCGTAGGGCTTGCCGCCGTAATGTTCAACAAAATTCCCGACGTTAAGGACAAAAAGGTGTGCTGCCTCATTTCGGGCGGCAATATAGACGTGACCATTCTTTCACGCGTGATAAACCGCGGCCTGCTGATGAGCGGAAGGCAGTGTTCTCTTACGCTTGAGTTGATGGATAAACCCGGTCAGCTTGTGGGCGTTTCTACGATAATTGCCGAGTGCGGAGGCAACGTGACAGCCGTACTGCACGAGAGAACAAACGAGGGCACGGCCGTTAACGGTTGCTACCTTAAGCTTCAGATAGAGACGAGAAATTTTGACCACATACGCCAGATAAAACAAAAATTGGCCGAAAACGGATTTAAAGTAGTATAAAACAAATAAAATGAGCGAGGACTTTATAATGAAAACTGTATCCACAACAAACGCACCCGCGGCGATAGGCCCTTATTCGCAGGCTAAAATCTGCGGCAATCTCGTATTCACTTCAGGTCAGATACCCGTAAACCCCGCCACGGGGAATATAGAAGAATTCGACATAGTCGGCCAGACGCGCCAGGTATGCGAAAACGTCAAGGCGTTGCTGGAAGCGGCGGGCTCATCTATGAGTAAAGTCGTAAAGTCTGTGTGTTTCCTTGCAGATATCGCTGACTTCACCGACTTCAACGATGTTTACAAAGATTACTTTACCTCATCCCCTGCCCGCAGCTGCGTTGCCGTTAAGGATATTCCCAAGGGTTGTCTTGTAGAAATCGAGGTAATAGCCGAACTCTGACGCTAATTGGCAAATACGCCTTTATTTTGTTGACTTATCAACCTTTTTAAGTTATACTTTTGTCGTTAACTTTAATTTCAGAGGTATTTATGAAAACAGCTATTGTAACCGACAGTAACAGCGGCATCACTCAGTCCATGGCAAAGGAAATGGGCATTTATGTAGTTCCCATGCCCGTACTTATAGACGGCGAACAATATTTTGAAGATATTTCACTCACCCAGGAGCAATTCTATGAAAAACTCAAATCGGACGCGCAGGTATCCACATCACAGCCCAGCGCTTTCGACGTAGGCGAGCTGTGGACCAAACTTTTAAATGAATATGATAAGATAATTCATATACCAATGTCGTCGGGCCTCTCCGAGACCTGCCATACCCTTGCCCATCTTGCTGAGACAGAATATGCAGGCAAGGTATATGTTATAGACAACCAGAGAATCTCCATCACGATGCGCCAATCTGTAACAGACGCACAGAGAATGCTTGCCGACGGCAAGAGCGCAGAAGAGATACGCGACTTCCTTATGGAAACGAAGATGCAGTCGAGCATATATATAATGGTCGACACGCTTAAATATCTTAAAAAGGGCGGCAGGCTCACCCCCGCCGTTGCGGCAATAGGCACGCTGCTGAAAATCAAGCCTGTATTGCAGATTCAAGGCGAAAAGCTTGACCAGTTTGCAAAGGTGAGGAAGATTGCAGACGCAAAGACGACGATGATAAATGCTATCAGGCATGATATGGAAACGCGCTTCAAAGATTTGCGCGCAAGGGGCAAGATGACGCTTGCCGTTGCGCACACGCAGAATTTTGAGGAAGCAGAAATTTTTGCAGATGAAATTAAATCCGCCTTCCCCGACGTGGAATTCACATATATAGATCCCCTCTCCCTGAGCGTTTCCTGTCACATAGGCCCCGGCGCGCTGGCTGTGGCCGCAACGATCAGATACTGAGCAAATCTCAAAATGATGTTGACATTTAGGTACGCACATTATATAATTTAATAAACAAATATGTGCGCACAAATGTATAAGGAGAGAATATGAGCATAAAAATTGTTACAGACAGCAACTGCGGATATACTGTGGATGAAGTGGAGAAACTGGGCATTGAAATTCAGCCCACCCCCATACTCGTCAACGGCGAACAGTACTTCCAGGAAGATAATCTGTCTATAGACAAATTTTATGAATTCCTGACCGACGACGGCGTAAAAGTTTCTACCTCTCAGCCCAACCCCTACGATGTTGCCGAGAGATGGAGAAGGATTTTAAAGGACTACGACGAAATTCTCTATATGCCCCTATCCAGCGGCCTTTCTGAGACGGCGCTCGTCATAAAACACATGGCCGAGACCGAGCCTGAATTTACCAGCAAAGTCTATGCACTGGATAACCACAGAGTGTCTGTTACGCAGAAGCAGGCCGTCATCGACGCAATGAAGATGATAAAAGAGGGCAAAACTGCGAAGGAGATATACGACTGGCTTACCGCCACCGCCCACACCTCCTCCATCTACATCGCCGTAAACACACTCAAATACCTCAAAAAGGGCGGCAGACTGACCCCCGCCGCAGCGGCGATTGGTACGCTTCTGAAAATCAAGCCCGTATTACAAATACAGGGCGAAAGGCTGGATAAGTTTGCCCAGGTGCGCAAGATGAGCGATGCAAAGGCGACGATGCTCGCCGCGGTCAAGAACGATCTTGAGACGCGCTTTGCCGAAGAGCGCAAGGCGGGCAAAATGACCGTTTGCGTTGCGCACACCAAGTGTCTTGAAGAGGCTCTCTCGTTCAAAGAAGAGATCAAGGCCGCCTTCCCCGATGTGGAATTTACCTTTGTTGATCCGCTTTCTCTGAGCGTGGCCGTACATATCGGCCCCGGCGCACTGGCCGTGGCCTGCGTAATAAAATACTGAAATTGATATAAGACGAAAAGCGGCGGCCGCGCATAAGTATGCGCGGCCGCCGCAATTTATTTTGCCGAGTACAGAGGTTTTACCCCCCTTGCTTCGACATTAAACATAGCGTTATAAATCATTCCCACCACAAGACAACTTATCATTATATAGCACCACAGCAGAAAGATTATTATGGCCGCCGCGGCGCCGTACAGCTGGGAGGGATTGGCAAACCGCAGATACACCGTGAATCCGGCGGCAAAGACCAGCCATAGCGCCGTCGTTAAGAGGCTTCCGCACAGCGCGCCCGAAAAGCCGAGTTTATGCGGGCAGGCAAATAAATTCAATAAAATTGCAACAAAAAAAGCTATCAGGGCGGTAAATATGAGCTGTATACACTCTACCACCTGGCGAGGCATAAAAAAGGAAAGCATATTATGACCCGCAATAATGACCGCTGCGGCAAGCGCGACGCACAGTATTGTTGTGATTACAATTCCCGCCGCAGACAGGCGAAGTTTAAGGCCACCCTTTTTGCGCTCACTGTCATAGATTATCTCACCGCTCCGGCGCAGATGATAGAAAAAATTTGTCGAAGAATACAGCGAAGTGGCCGCAAGCACTATGCCCGCTCCCGATGCCGCGTTCTGCGCCGCACTGTTGAGATATGTTATGAAGGGTTCAACGGCCTCGAAAAAGGTGCCGGGCACCAGGCTTTTTATATCTATCTTCCCAACTATCAGCGCCAGCCACAAAAGCGTGGGAGCAATGCTCATCAGCAGAAAATATACCAGCGTTCCCGCTATAGTCGAGTAGCGCTTATCAGAAAAATGCCTGTAGAGTTCGACCAGTTTTTTCATAACAATAGTTTTTGCAACGCTTGAAATGGTATGCGCCGGACGGGGCGCGGCCCCAAGGCCGCGCCCCGCTTAACTTCAGTTATTACACGAACTGCAACAATTACAGCGCGAACAACAGCTATTACGCCACAGCCCGTACTGCTGTGCATAGTATGCATCGAACCAGCCGAGCGAATTTAAGCCGCCGCAGCCGTTACACCAGCCACAGCAACTGTTTGAGCCGCTCCTCCAGTTTGACGAGTTGCAGGAGTTACACCCGCACGAGTTACGCCAGCTTGACGAATTACACGAGTTACAACCCGACAGAATGTTTAAAAGGCCCGCAAACGAACAGCCATTACAGGAGTTGGAACAGCAATTCGAACACGAATTGCCGCAACAATTACCGCAATTACACATATTTGGAATTCTTCCTTGGTAAATGTATTTTGAAACGAAAGGTTTTCCCCCTTCGCCTATGATACATTATATGCGGAAACTTATGCACTTGCCCCCCCTGTTTTGCACGAAAAAAGCGCGGTCGCAAGCGGCCGCGCTCTGCACAATGAAAATTATTCGCCGAAATATCTCTTTAAAAGGCCAGCAAAGCCTGCGCCGTGACGGGCTTCATCCTTCGCCATTTCGTGAACAGTGTCGTGTACAGCATCGAGATTGAGCTGTTTAGCCCTCTTGGCAATAGCAAGCTTGCCTTCGCATGCGCCTGCTTCTGCAGCGGCGCGAAGTTCAAGGTTCTTCTTGGTGGAAGGGGTTACAACTTCGCCCAAAAGCTCAGCAAACTTTGCTGCATGCTCAGCCTCTTCATAGGCATAGCGCTTGAAAGCTTCTGCAACTTCGGGATAACCTTCGCGCTCTGCAACCCTGGACATTGCAAGGTACATACCAACTTCGGTGCACTCACCGGTGAAGTGTGCGCGCAGGCCGTCCATTATTTCCTTATCGTCGCAAACACCGTCGCCGACAACGTGCTCGCAGGCAAATTTTGTCTTTTCCTCTACGGGAACAAAAGTCTTAGCTTTGCATACGGGGCAAACTTCTACGTCGTCAGCCACGATTTCGCCACATACTGTACATCTTTTCATGGTTAAACACTCCTTAATGTTTTATTGTAACTGCATTATACCATATTTAAGATTAAATATCAATAGTATAATGCAAAAAATTTGTGAAAAGTTTGAGGAAAATTTTTCAGCCAAGAACTATGCGCGCAAGCTCGGCATAATTTTTTGCAAAAAGCTTTCCGCCTGCGTCCCTCAGCTGCTCTTCAGAACGAAAACCCCACAATACGCTTGCGCAGTCCATTCCGGCATTGGCAGCGGTGGCAATATCTGTTTCGCCGTCGCCGACAAACAGACTCTCTTCGGGCTTTGCGCCCATTTTGTCCAACAGATAAAAGACAGCGGACGGATCGGGTTTGAGTTGGAATCTCGCAGTCTGTCCGAGCACGGCATCAAAATCGAAGCGTGAAAGCAGGTCTTCATAGACCTTTGCGGCAGCATCTTCAGGTTTGTTGGTGAGGATTGCCATCTTTATACCGCGGGCTTTTACTTCACGCAAAAATTCTTCCTCTCCCTCATACAGCGTGGTGAGGGCGTTGTCACAGGCGGCAAAGTGCACACGGTAGTGGTTATAGAGCTCTTCGATTTTATCAAAACCTGCGGGCACAGCGCGCTCTATCAACTTTCTTGCACCGTTGCCGACATATTCCAGCGTCTTTTGAAGCGATACTTCGGGACAGCCGAAGGCGCGGAGAGATTGATTGAGCACCTTGCAGATGTCGCGCGAAGTATCCAGGAGTGTACCGTCGAGATCGAAAATAATAGCCTTATACATACTTACATTTTATCGGGTACGCCAATTCCGAGCAGGGCAAGCGCATTTTCAAGCGTACGTAGCGTAGCTTTTGTGAGTTCGAGGCGGAAATCCTTTACTCCCGCCTCGGCAGTGAGAATTTTGCAGTCGAAATAGAATTTGTTAAACTTCTGTGCTAAATCCACGGCGTAGCGGGCTATATAGCTGGGCTCGTACTTGTCTGCAGCGTCGAGCACCGTTTCTGGGAAGACCGCAAGCGCCTTTACCACCTCAAATTCTTCATCGGTGGGGTTGAGCTCTTCGGGCAGAACGGCGGCATAGTCGCATGCCTTTTCGAGCACTGAGGCCGCGCGCGCACAGGTGTACTGCACATACACGCTCGTCTCGCCCTCAAATGAAAGAACTTTGTCGTAGGAGAAGGTTATATCCTTGATTTTGTTGTTGTACAGCGCACCGAAGATGACGGCGCCAATACCAACTTTTTCGGCAATCTCGTCCTTGTTTTCGAGGTCGGGGTTCTTTTCGCTGACGACGGCGTAGGCCTTCTCTACACACTTTGAGATGACATCCTCCAGCCAGACAACCTTACCCTTGCGCGTGGACATGGCGCCGTCCTCCAAAGAGACCATGCCATATGCCACGTGCACGAGATCCTTTGCCCACTCCTTGCCCATGAGCTCAAGCACCTTGAAGAACTGTCTGAAGTGCAGATTCTGTTGGTATGCCACGACGTACAGACACTTGTAGAAATCGTAAGTCTTTTTGCGGTATATGGCGGCGGCTATGTCGCGCGTGGCATACAGCGAGGCGCCGTCCGAGCGCAAAATGAGGCAGGGCGGCATGCCGTAAGGTTCGAGGTCGACAATCTGCGCACCGTTGCTCTCCTTCAGGAGCCCCTTCTCTTTGAGTTCATCTATGACGGGCCCCATCTTGTCGGTATAGAACCGCTCGCCGGCGTAGCTGTCGAAGTGAACGTCGAGGCGGTCATAAATCTTCTTTACGTATTCGAGCGTAAGTTTTTTAAACCATTCGAAGAGGTCGTTGGCCTCCTTATCCCCGCTCTCGATGAGGCGGAAGTACTCGCGTGCCTCCTTCTCCATATCCTCGTCGGCCTCGTTGTTGAAACGGACGTAGAGGTCGTTTATGGCGTGAATTCCACCCTTTTCAACCTCCTCTCTGTTGCCCCAGCGCTTATAGGCGCTTATCAGCTTGCCGAACTGGGTACCGTAGTCGCCGAGGTGATTTATTCCCACCGCCTTGTAGCCGAGAAAGTTGAAAATTTTGTACAGCGCACTGCCAAGCACGGTTGTGGACAGATGCCCTATGTGAAATGGCTTGGCGATGTTCACAGACGAATAGTCTATGCAGATGGTCCTGCCCGCGCCAATGTCGGACGAACCGTATTTTTCGCCCTTTTGAGAAATCTCCGCAAGCACTTCACGCGCGAGACCCGCCTTGTTTATCTTGAAGTTGAGATAGCCGTTGACAGCAGAGACCTCGCTTATTACGCCGTCTGCCGGAATTGTCTTGGCAAGCTCTTCGGCTATGACTGCAGGGCTTTTGCGGAGCACCTTTGCAAACCTGAAACAGGGCAGAGCATAATCACCCATCTGAGAATTGGGAGGCAGGGCGATTGACGAGGCTATCTCCTCCGCGCTCACGCCCCCCACCTTTATTTTTTCTGCGATGTACTTTTTATAATCCATTTAACGCACCTTGATTTTTTCTAAAGGTATTTTAGCATAAATTAATGATTATAGCAAATTAAAGTTTGCTAAAATGATATTTTTGTAATATAATTATAGCCGTACAAAATTAACGGAGATATTTTATGAAATTAGGCGTTGTAGGTCTGCCCAACGTAGGCAAATCGACACTTTTCAATGCAATAACGCACGCGGGCGCAGAGGCAGCGAACTATCCCTTCTGCACAATAGAGCCAAACGTGGGCGTAGTGGCCGTACCCGACGAGAGGCTGGACAAGCTGGCCGCCCTGTACGACAGCAAGAAGGTGACCCCCGCCATTGTTGAATTTGTGGACATTGCGGGCCTGGTTAAGGGAGCATCCCACGGCGAGGGCCTGGGGAACAAATTCCTTTCGCACATACGCGAGTGCGACGCCATAGTTCACGTTGTGCGCTGTTTCGAGAATGCCAACATCACCCACGTTTCAAACAAAATCGACCCCGTCGACGACATAAACACCATTACGCTCGAACTCATATTGGCCGACATAGAGGCCGTAAACAAGCGCCAGGACAGAATACGCAACTCGGCAAGAGGCGGTTCCAACAAGGACGCCGCGATTGAGTTCGCCATGCTTGAAAGGCTGGAAAAATTCCTGGGCGAAGAGAAACCCGCAAGGCTTTTTGAATGCTCGGAGGCAGAAAAGCCCTTCCTTGACAACCTCTTTTTACTGACGGCAAAACCCGTAATCTATGCGGCCAACATCTCCGAATTTGATATGGGCAAGGACGAGGACGGCATTCCCTTTGTCGCAAAGGTGAAGGAACACGCCGCCAAAGAGGGCAGCGAGGTGCTTGTCATCTGCGCCAAGACTGAGGAAGAGCTCGCACAGATGGAGCCCGAAGAGAGCGCGACGTTTTTGGAGGAGCTTGGCCTTAAGGAGAGCGGATTAAATGCGCTTATAAGAAAGAGTTACTCTCTCCTCGGCCTCATATCCTTCCTCACCGCCGGCGAAAAGGAGACGAGAGCGTGGACGATTAAAAAGGGCACCAAGGCTCCCCAGGCGGCAGGCGTTATACACAGCGACTTTGAGCGCGGCTTCATTCGCGCCGAGGTCGTCGACTGGGAGACGTTATTGGAGTGCGGCGGCCTTGTGGGCGCACGCGAAAAGGGCAAGGTCCGCTCCGAAGGCAAGGACTACGTTGTAAAGGACGGCGACGTCATACTATTCAGATTCAATGTATAAATCTAAAAAAACTGAAAAAATGCAAAATAAGGCCCGCGCCTCACGGCGCGGGCCTTGAAATTATCTTTTTAGATTACTTTAATTCGGCGAAGTACTTGATTGTTCTTACCATCTGGGAGGTATAAGAATTCTCGTTGTCGTACCAGGAAACCACCTTAACGAGGGTCGTGCCGTCGCCAATGGGCATGCACTTGGTCTGGGTAGCGTCGAAAAGCGAGCCGTAGGTCATGCCGATGACGTCGGAGGAAACGATCTCCTCTTCGGTGTAGCCATAGGAAGCAGAAGCAGCAGCCTTCATAGCGGCATTTACTTCTTCAGCGGTGATTTCGCCTTCGCATACAGCGATGAGCTGGGTAAGCGAACCGGTGGGAACGGGAACGCGCTGTGCGCAACCGTCGAGAACGCCCTTGAGTTCGGGAATAACCAGGCCGATAGCCTTAGCGGCGCCCGTAGAGTTGGGAACGATGTTGACGGCGGCAGCTCTTGCCCTTCTGAGGTCACCCTTGCGGTGAGGGCCGTCCAGAATCATCTGGTCGCCGGTGTATGCGTGAATGGTGGTCATGTAGCCCTTCTTGATTTTGCAGAGCTTGTTGAGGGCGTCAGCCATAGGTGCAAGGCAGTTGGTGGTGCAGCTTGCGGCGGAGATGACGGTATCTGCGGGCTTCAGGGTCT
>DVNU01000083.1 GCA_018714165.1 Candidatus Coproplasma excrementipullorum
ATCGGCGCACTCCTTCGTGGTATCGACCGCAAGGGCATCGAAAAGGGCCAGGTTCTTGCTAAGCCCGGCACCGTTAAAACTGCTACCAAGTTCGAAGCTCAGGTTTACGTTCTTAAGGCAGAAGAAGGCGGCCGTCATACTCCTTTCTTCAACCACTATCGTCCTCAGTTCTTCATCAGAACTACCGACGTTACCGGCTCCATCGAGCTTCCTGCCGGCACCGAAATGGTAATGCCCGGCGACCACGTAACCATCACCGTTGAGCTCATCAAGCCCGTCGCTGTTGAGGAAAAGCTTAAGTTCGCTATCCGTGAGGGCGGCAGAACTGTAGGTTCCGGTGTTGTTTCCAAGCTCCTTGGCTAATTCAAAACAAATAATTAAAGGTGTTGGCTTTTGCCAACACCTTTTTTATTTGTTTTGACACACAGTATCTACTTCGCAATACGGCGTTGAGCTTGCGTTTGCCCTCGGTCACATACGTCATTGTATGCTCCCTTCGGGTCAATCCGCGCTCGCCTTGTCTTGCTCGCATCTCCTGTGCTGTTTGCTGTGGTGTATAAGCAGAGTAAACAGCTTGACTTCTTGTTTTGGCTGGTGCCAACACCTTTTATATTTGTTTTGACACACAGTATATACATCGCAATACGGCGTTGAGCTTGCGCTTGCCCTCGGTCACATACGTCATTGTATGCTCCCTTCGGGTCAATCCGCGCTCGCCTTGTCTTGCTCGCATCTCCTGTGCTGTTTGCTGTGGTGTAGAAGCAGAGTAAACAGCTTGACTTCTTGTTTTGGCTGGTGTCAACACCTTTTATATTTGTTTTGACACACAGTATATACATCGCAATACTGCGATTGGCTGTTAGGTGCCGCTCTTTTGTCATCCTGAGCGTAGCCGAAGGATCTGCAGAGTTTAACCTCTGACGGCAAAAGAGCATACATAACCTCGCCATATCGCTCTGTCATTTCGACTGGAGTGAAGCGGAACGGATAAATTTATCAGTGAAACGAGGTCTGTAGTGTAAAATAAGCTATGTTTTACAGCAATACTTTTATAATAAGGAATTCCTTACCTTTATTCCAACAAAAAAGCTGGCCGTTTGGTCAGCTTTTAAAGGTTTTGTTGTAAAAGGCGCACCATTTATTGAGGGTGCAGTTTATACAGTCGGGCTTTTGCGAATGGCAAACTCTTCTCCCGTGGAAAATCAGCCAGTGGTGGGCCTTGGACCAGTCGCTCTTGGGAATGACTTCGTTCAGCTGTTTTTCCGTCTTTTCGGGGGCGTCGGCATGGGCAAGCCCTAAGCGGTTGGAAACGCGGAACACATGAGTGTCCACGGCTATGGCGTCGCCGCCGAAGGCGACGGCGTACACAACGTTGGCCGTCTTTTGTCCCACGCCCGCAAGGCTCTTTAAGGCGGCGTGGTCGCCCGGTACCTCGCCGTTGAATTTTTCAACAATGTCCCTTGAGGCGGAGAGTATGTGCGCTGCCTTGTTGTGGTAGAATCCGCAGGAGTAGATATATTTTTCCAGTTCTTCCTGCGTAAGCTCAAGCATGGTGGCGGGGGTGTTGTGTTCTTTAAAAAGTTCGGCCGTAACCTTATTGACTCTCTCGTCCGTGCACTGGGCTGAGAGAATTACCGCCACAAGCAGTTCGTATGGCGATTTGTAGTGCAGCGCGGGCCGGGCGTCGGGATAAAGTCGTTCAAGTTCTGTTAAAATCTCTCTTTCGTACATACCTATATTTTATCACGCGGGGCCGCGCGGCGCAACTCTTTTGCACCGCGCGGCCCTTTAAACGTTGTATTTTTCAGATATTCAGATACCCGTAAAATGACGAATACCCTGCGCGTGCAATTATTCCGCGCACCCTGGAGTAGGCGGACAGCGTAAATTTTACGCTCAGTCCGCATCCTATGTTAAGTGACGCGGGCGTCGAAACGAGCTCGGCTTTGACCCCTGCGCGCGCGAGCGCCCCCTTGCAGTCAATCGCCTGCGAGCGCGAACGAAAAACGGCTATGCAATATGTCATAATTTTTAACCTCTGTAAGTATAAATATTTAAGTAATATGTAACAGTCGCAAAGGGGGACAAGTTATTATGATTTATTTCGACAATGCGGCCACGGGCGGGGCCAAGCCCGAAAGCGTAATTTCGGCGACTTCGGCGGCCATGCGCGCCTGCGCAAATCCCGGCAGGAGCGGGCACGCCCTGTCGCTGGCCTGCGCCGAACGGGTCTATTCGGTGCGCAAAATTTTGCAGGAATTTTTCGGCGCACCATCGGCCGAGCGCGTAATCTTCACCAAAAACTGCACCGAAGCTTTAAATATAGCCATTTTGGGCACCATAGGCCTCGGCGATAAGGTCGTTACAACGGTTGCGGAGCACAACTCAGTTCTTCGGCCGCTCAAATATCTGGAGGGGAGGGGGGCCGCCGTTCGCTACGCCCCGCTCGACAGATCGGGCAATATCGATATACGGGCCCTCACGTCTCTGGTCGATGAACGCACGGCGGCAGTCGTCATCACGCTGGCCTCCAACGTCACGGGCACCTCGCCCGACATAACCGCCGTAAGGCGCGCCATTCCGCGCAATACGCTTCTCATCTGCGACGGCGCTCAGGCCTGCGGCCACGAAAAAATAGACATTACCGCCCTCGGCATCGACGCGCTCGCCGTCGCGGGGCACAAGGGTATGCTCGGAGTGCAGGGCAGCGGTGCACTCATACTGTCGTCGCGTTTCAGCCCTTCGCCCATAATGTTCGGAGGCACGGGCAGCGAAAGTTACAGTCTTGAGATGCCCGATTTTTACCCCGACAGGTTAGAGGCAGGCACGCTTAACTATCCCGCAATAATCTCTTTGGGCGAGGGCGCGCTATATCTCAAAAGTCGCCTTTACGAGAACCGCGATCGCCTGATATATCTCACAGATCTGCTCATCAACGGCCTTGCCGAAATGCCGTTTGTTGCGGTATATTCCCGCACCAATGCATTTGGCATAGTCGCATTCGACGTCGAGGGTATGCCTTCCGAAGCGGTTGCCGAGCGCCTCTCGCGCGACTACAACATCTGCGTCCGTGCGGGTCTGCACTGTGCGCCATTAATGCACGGCGCGTTGGGTTCTTCGGGGCTGGTGCGCGCCTCGCTGTCGCCCTTCAACACGCAGGGCGAAGTTGAATACTTCTTAAAGGCCATGCGTGAGATTGTTGCCCGCTGAAGCCGACGCATTAAATCGCTTTTAATTTGGCAATGACCTGTTGCAACTTCTTTTTCTTAAAGCCGTCCAGCAGCGGCGCAAGGGTGTTGTAAAAATTGTCCAGGTCGGCATTTGTAAGCGTACCGTCGCGCTTGCCTTGCTCGGCCTGGGCGATTATGGTTGAAAGAATCTGCCCTTCACTCTTGCCTGCAAAGGCCCTTGCCAGCGTTGCGGCTAGATTTATCGCCTGCTGTTCGCCGCCCAGAGTGCCATTGCTCTGTGCCGATTTGTCGGCGCCCGCCGCGCCGTCGCCGCGGCGGGCGCCCTCCCTGTTGTCCCCCCTGTAACTTTTAAAATCGCTCATAAAACTCACCTCGCATATAATGATAATACAGTTTATGAAAAAAGGTGATTTTATGCAACTCATACTTCTATTGCTCCTTTTGATTTCGGGCTCCAAAAACTTCAGCGAGGTGCGCCCTCTCATAGAAGAGATGGCGGGAGGGGACGCTGCGCGCATGCTCGACGAGGTGGAGAGCCTCACACAGCTCGCGTCGGCCTTCAATCCCTCTCCGCAGGGCGGCAATCAGCCCTTTGAGGAGTCTCCGGGCGCGCAGACCTCGCAGGACGGCGCGGCCTGCGCGCCCGATGTTTTCCCCCTCGCGCCCATATCCAACATTGCCGACGAGGGCATAACGTACTGCCTTAGCCGCTACATATCCACGGGTCAATGATATAATTTTGCCGCGCGTATTGCAATTTAACTCAATCTGTGTTATAATGTCAGTATGCAGATAGGAATTTCCACGGCGTCCCTCTTTCCGCGCTATGCCACCGAGGACGCCCTCAAAAAAATAATGCGGTCGGGCGCCGACTGTGCCGAGGTCTTTTTTTCAACCTTCTACGAATACCGTCCCGAATTCTCCAAGTCGTTCGCCCGGGACGTCAAAAGCTTTTCCGTCAATTCTGTGCACGCAAATTCGGTCAATTTCGAGGGCAACTTCTTCAATCCCTCGCGCAGGGTGCGCGGCGACGGCTTTTATTGGCTCGACCAGCTTTGCCGCAGCGCACAGCTTTTAGGCTGTAAAAATTACACCTTCCACGGCTTTCACCGCATTGCTTCGGGCGGCGGGCGCGACAACTTCGATGAGCTCGCCTCAAAGCTTTCGGAGGCCGCCTACTTTGCGCAGAGCTACGGCGTAAATCTGTGCCTGGAAAATGTGTTCTGGTCGCTGTACAACAGACCGGGCGTGTTTGGCGAGCTGAAGGCGCGCATCCCCGTCCTCCAGGGCGTGTTCGACATCAAGCAGGCGCGCCGTTCGCACTATCCCTATCAGGCTTATTTAAAGGATATGTCGGGGTCAATCGCGTATGTGCATCTCTCAGATGTCGACCAGAACGGTAAAATATGTCTGCCCGGCGAAGGACTGTACGACTTTGAGGAAATATTTAAAATGTTAAAGGAAGAGGGCTTTGGCGGCAACGTTCTGGTTGAAGTTTACGACGGCAATTACCAGAGCGAGGAACAGCTCTTCCGCTCCGTGCAGTATTTAAAGGAGCTCGCATATAAAATCTTTTAAAAGGTAAATTTTTTGCGTTGGCGGCGGTTTTAAAATCGCCGCCGCCCTTTTTATGTGCCGGTTGTCACTCAAAAATACCGCCGTTACTTAGTCGTTACGCAAAAGTGATGAAGATGGCACGGTATATGAATATACCTCGGGCAGTTGGGAGGAAGTAAGCAACCGCAGATCCCCTATACCATATATATAATTATATAGCGCTTGGGTTAATGCGGGCGTGGAGCGTCTTTGCGCGCCACGCCCGCATTTTGTGGCCTTTCTTTGTAAATATACAACATATAAGTTTACGTTCTATCAACGCCATATTATGTATAAAAAAACCTGAAAAAAGACAAAAAAATTTTTTAAATTTGCTTGACTTTAACAAAACCTTTTGATATCATATAAAAGCTGTCACCGCGACAGGCCAACTTTTTTGTTGGTAATTGAAGATTGACAACTGCATAGAGAAGAAATATCAAAGTACAAAAGGCAATTCAAGATTAATTAGGTTAATACGAATTGAAGGCAAGTACAATTTTGTAGGAAGTCTTTGAACTGTAGAAAAGTAATTAGTCGAGTTAAAGTTGTAGAATTTTTGTAAGCGATAAACTCAGAACTTTATAGCGATTTATGCTATTAAAGAGGCACAAAAGCGTTGTACGCTTTTGTGAAAAAGATCAAGCTACAAAGAGCATACGGAGGATGCCTAGGTACATGGCGCCGAGGAAGGA
>DVNU01000084.1 GCA_018714165.1 Candidatus Coproplasma excrementipullorum
AATATTCTCCGTCGAGCCCTGTTATCGTAGCCAGGCCTTCATCATTGAACTCAGCGCTCTGCATTGTATAGACACTGCGCCAAACGGCAGTGAGCCCCTCCTGGATATACTTTTTGGGCTCGTCTGTCACATTGCCCTGCCCATCCGTTTCGTACTCTCCGTCGATTATCACCGTAACGGTAAATACGTCCTCCGCTGGAGTATCCGGCTCATCGGGATTGTCAGGGTTATCCTGTCCTCCGTTGTTATCGTTCCCGGCGTTTGTGCCGGGAGGCACGACCGCGTCCGAATAAACGCCGCATCCGACAAACGCAAAGAGCGCAGCACACAGGCAGACGATTAAACTGAACAATAAACTTTTGATTTTCATAATAACAATATTTGCCTTAAGGCGTTACTTTATCTTTACAAATAGATTTTTAACGTCTACCCACTTGAGCTTACGGATTATAATATCCACCACAAAGAAGGCCGCAGCGGCTATGAGAAGAGGCATTGTGAGGTTGACCTCGTAGGTGGCAAGTTCGTCTTCAGGGTTGACTATTGCAATGGTGCCGTCCTCGCTGACCACGCCCCTGCCGCTGAGCAGGCGGTTGAGCGTTGCCGCGTCGTAACTGGCAAAAGCATTGTGCTCGGGCAGATACGACAGCGTATAGCTGGTGTTTACCTCATAAGTGCTGTCGCCCGACGCATAGGTTACCTTGATTGTGTATTTGCCCGTAGCCGAGAGCATATAGCTGTAAGAATAGCTCTGCGAATCGAAGATCATCGAGCCTGTTACAACCTGCACACCATCCGGCATTATGATCTCCACAGTAGCCGTGGCAGACGTTGAGAGCACTTCGGGAATGACGTTGAAGGACAAATAGCCCTCAGAATACTCCATGCCAAATGTAAAGGCGTAGTCCACGCGTTCTTCGGGAGTATTTGATGTAAGGATGTTTCTGAGCACCTGCAATCCGCCGTTGTCGTCCGTCCAGCCGTTCATCCAGTTATATGTACTGTCAAAACTGCTGGTGAAGGACGCCACCCTTCCGCTGCCGTAGTTCCACCAGGCATAGAGTGGCACTTCCATTGTAGCACCGCCGGAGCCTATGCTGTAGTCTGCAGTGAGAACAGTCTGCGCGCTGTTTTTAATGCGGGAGTAATAGTAACCTCCGACATCGGGCACGCTGTAAAAGCCGCTTACGGCTTCATCGGCACTTATCCCTATATTGACGTGAGTCTGCTCGTCTACAATTGTTCCTGTAAATGTATCGCTGAGCGAGCCGAGCATCAAATCTTCGAGAGCTTCGTCGTTGTTGCAGATATAGAAGTTGTTGTCATCTGCATAACCGCAACCCGCCTCGGCGATGGAACGCATCGTATCCATCTCGCTTGCATAGTCCGACAGATCAGGCCCGACATAGATGCACGATGTATAAACGCCCATATCGTACAGTTCGTCGGCGACGGACGCGGGGTCGGTGGCATTGCCGCTGAAGTCGGCGCCATCGCTCATCAGCCATATCTGACTGTTGGCAAAGTTGGATGTTTGTTCGGCAAGCATTTCCTGCGCCGCTCTGAGACCGGCACTGATATTTGTACCCTGTCTGTATGTGATGGCGTCTATCTCTTCCTGGATGATATCCCTGTTGCTTCTGCCGTTTGTAGTGCCGCCGAGCAACATTGGCGTGGACTGTACCCACTCCACGTCGCCATTGAAAGTAACTATGGCAACATAGTCATCATCGGTGAGAAGCTCGCTGATTATTTGCGAAACTGCACTCTTTAATCTGGTGAGTTTGCCCGCATCGATTAAACTTCGCGAATTATCGAGGACGAATGTTATGAGCCTGGAGTCCTGGTCGGCGCCGCCGTAGCGGACGGGAAGCATATCGCCGAGCTGGGAGAAAACCTCATCGGAACTGTTCTGAAGATAGAGATTGCCGAAGGTCAACAGACTCTTTCCGAATGCAGACACAACCGTATCGACGGCATCGACAAACGAAGCATAGTTGGGTATATCGAGGAGATTTATGTCTGAGAGAACTATTTCGTCGTAAACATACAGATCTTCCACTACGCATGGAACGCTAGCCCCCTGAGCCGGCAGGATATAGTAATCTATTTCCGTATGTTCGGCGTCATACAGAGCCCTTATCTGATTGACCTGACTTATATTGGAAGCAACAAGCAATACTTGTATATCCTCGACAACCGTCTGCGTGAAAGTGTAAACGTTATTGGTCGCATCAGTATCTTCTTCGGCGGTTATCGTCAGTCTGTAGTCAAAAGCACCGGCAATGGTTGTGTTGAGATCGAATGTGAAAGCGTTGGAACCGCGATACAAATCAATTGCATAGCCGTTGCCGTAGGCGCTCCAGTTGTTAGCTCCGGCAGGGCTGACTTCGACATTTAAAATAGCATGGACAGCGGAACCCTCAGCCCCCATTCCTGACTGAATGATGACGTCGGCCGCGGCGGGCCTGCCGAAATAAGCAGTGGAATTGAAGTCTACAGAGGATATCTGTACCTCAGGGGTGTTTTCGGGGATGTTATCATCGACATATATGGCATCCACATAGATATTGCTGTCGTACAGCGTGTTGATTGTGCCTGCAAGTTCGCCGTAGGCCTGGGAGTCTGTCTCTTTGCCGTCGGTTATGATCACTATGCGCTTTATCACTCCGTCACTGAACAATTCGGAGGTATAACTGAGGGCGCCTGTTATATCCGTCTCGCTGTCGTCTACGCGCGAGTTGCGCACGCTGACGACTTCGCCGCCCAATTCGGTTAGAACTTCACAGTCCTTGCCGAACACAACCACGCCCATGCGCGAATTGGCGGGAAGTGCGCGACGCACATTCTGTATGTATTCATCAACGGTATTCAAATTTCTGTTGGCAGAATAGGATACGTCGGCTACGACATACACCTCCGTCTGAGTAATGACGCTGACAACCGTTGTCCCCGCTATGGCAAAGCATACGAGCAGGGCAATGAGCAGATGAATGACGCATGACGCGATATTGTGACCGTTTGCATTTTCCCTGCGGACGGCGAGCACAAATGGTACGACGATGAGTGCGGCGAGCGGTATTATGAGAAAAAGTAAATAGACATTATCGAAGCTGATATTGCTCATAACAGTATACCACCCAATCTGCAAGTAAGATTATGGCGACAAGCGCGAAGATTATTGCAAGGTCATCGTAGATGCCGTCCGAACCGTCGTAAGTCTGCTCACCGTTCAGCAAGAAGCTTTCATTCGATGTAACGGAAGTTGCGCTTTCATCGACAGGGAAGGCAGAATACAGCCTGTAAGTGCCGGCATTGCCGCCTATAGTTATAGTAATTGTGTACTCTCCGACCTCATCCAGCACGAACTCGGCCGTGGAGAGGGTCGTGTCGGGGAAGGTCTGATCGCCTGAAGGGCTGACCACCCTTATGCTCGTTGTATTTACGGGCACGTTGATAACCGCCGTTTCACCACAGGCATAGAGAGTATCCTCAACCGCCGCGGGGAAGGAGTAATCGAGAAGATTTGAGATGAGAATAGGGAAATTGGGACTCATCGAGAAATCCGCTTCACTCAAAGAAAAGGCAAAAACGACCTCGCGGTTGCCGTGCGCCGTCTGCGTGGTGAAGATAACGGGGTTGTTGTTTATCGTCGCAAGCGTGGTATAAGCGCGGTAGGGACTGCACTTTATATACGTTTTGATGTATATCGGGTAATTGGTCTGCGAAAGCAGATTACCTACAAGATTGCGCACTGTGGACGACGTAGAAGTGGAGAACTCCAGGTTGTCCGTATCCTCCCTGTCGAGCACGATATTTCCCTGAACGCTGAAGTTTGCATCGGAAAGACTGCTGTCCAGTCCGAAGAGCCACACAGTGCCGTCGCTCGGCAATACCTGGGGGTTAAAGTCCTGGAAGATATACAGCCCGTAGCCGCTGGGAGCCGTTGCGGCCATACCATCCTGCATATAGATGTCGGAATACTCCTCCACCGACAGAATATCGACTTCTGCCTTGTTGGTGGCCGCCAGAATGGCGTGCATAAAGTAGGGCTCGTTGGCAACGATGAGGGCTTTATAGGAGTTTTCGGCATCGACGCTGTAGATAGTGACGCTGTTGTCAAGCGCGAGCGCGTCCGACTGGAGTATCTCCACGGTCAGATAATCGAAAGTGCGCGTCTCGCACTCGAACGAGAACGACGCATCCTCAAGACGGTCCGCCGCAACGCTGACCTGATATTCAACGCTCTCCTCACCCGAATAGACAGTGAGCATTACGGTAAGAGCGACATCGCTTTCGTACGACGTGACATAACCGCTGACGGTAAGGTTTTCCGACACGTCATAAGTGACGTCATGCAAGGCGTAGTTCTGCTCGCCCGCAGAGACGTTGATCAGATTGACGTTGGAAATATTGTTATACGCTTTATCGGTGACCAGATAGGTTATCGTCGACGAGTCACCGTCGAAAATGCCCTGGGCGGCTTCGTTCGCCCTGTCTAATGAAACAGACGAATATACGGGCTGAGTCTGATCGAGCAGGGAGCGTACGCGTTCTTTGTCGGTCGTGCCGTCGTAGACGGTCGTCGATTCACCAACGCATACAAGCGTGAATGTGCTGCCGCCGACAGCCTCGTCGAGTATATCGGAAATTCTGTCCTTGGCGATATCGAAGCGGGTTGTGCCGTCCTGCGATATGAGCATGCTGCCCGAACAGTCTAAAATTATGCAGTAATTGTTGGCCATTCCGGGAAGTGTGAACACGGGATGAGCTATTCCGAAGGAGAGCAGCAGCACGACGAGTATCTGCAAAATAAGGCTTATGAGGCCGGCTATTTTGTTTATTGGATTTCTTCTCTTTAAAAATCTTTCGGACAACGTCCACAGATATGTGGATGACACGGTCTGCTCGGTGTACTTATTCTTAATTATATATATTATGATAAGAATGGGTATGCCGATGAGGCCGAGCAGTCCGAGAGGATATAAAAAGGTCATTTGACTACCCCCATATCCGAAAGTTTGCCCATAAATATTTCGCCAACTGATTCGTCGGCGGAGGCCAGAAGATAGCTTGCTCCGCGAGCTTCACAGTAATTGCGTATGCGCGAAGTGGCATACTCAACCGCCATTTTGTATGCGTTGATTATGTCCTTGTTTACATTGCGGCGGTAGCTCTTTTGAATATTTTCGCTGTCAAAGAGGTGTACTTTGCCGCGTATTTTGGGATTGAGCTCCTCCCTTGTGAGTACCTGAATGCAAAAAACATCCCTGCGCTTGCCGCACAGGTAGTCGATCGCGTCCTCGTAGTTGTTGTCGGTTAGAAAGTCCGAAATTATTGCCGACATTCCGTCGCCGTAGCCTACGGTCGTGGGGAGAATGGCTTCACTTATAAAACTGTCGCCGTCAAAGATAATGTCGTTGAGCTTGCCTATCTCCTCAAGGAACATATCCTTGCCGTGGATGGCGGTTATGACCTCCTCCACCGCGCTGCCGTGGATGGCATACACGGAGACTTTGTCCATTTCGCATATGGAGATATACGCAATGACGGCGGCTATTTTAAGGGCCTGTTCGGCCTTGTGCCCCTTGCCGTAATCCATCGAGCGGCTTGCATCGATGTAGATGCGGGTGTGCATCTGCCTTTCGTCGAGGAAGAGCTTTAAATAGAGCTTTTCGAAGCGAGCGTATGCGTTCCAGTCGATCTTGCTTATGTCGTCGCCAGCGATATAGTCGCGATGATCGGCAAATTCACAGGAAGAACCAAAATTTTTGGTCTGGTGATTGCCGCCGAACAGGCCGGCGAGATTGTTTTTGATGAGTATCTGCAATGTTTCGACCTGCTGCAGAAACCCTTCGTCTATAACAAATTTAGCCATTATTACTTAGAAGATTTTTTAGTCTGTTTTACAATGAGTCCTATTACGTCGTCCACCGAGAGGTGCTCGTTTACGGCGTTGTAGTTTATCTTTATTCTATGACGGAGAACGGGAAGCGCAAGGGCGTCGATATCCTCGTAGGAAACGTTGTAGTTGCCGTTCATGAGGGCGCGCACCTTTGCGCAGGTGATGAGGTTCTGCGCCGCGCGGGGAGACGCGCCGTAGCGGGCGTACTTCTTGGCCGCTTCAGGCGAGCTTTCAAGCTCGGGATGGGTGTTGGAGACGAGATTCATCGCGTAGGAGAGCACCTCGTCTATGACGGGAACGCGCTTTGCAAGCTCACGCATTTCGAGTATGGTGCCCCCGTCTACAACGGCGCTCGCCGTCTCGGCCATGGTTATCTGAGTCATATTGACGATATCGGCGAGCTCCTTCACCGAGGGGAACTTCATTATGAGTTTGAACATGAACCTGTCCATCTGAGCTTCGGGCAGGGGATATGTGCCGTCCTGCTCGATGGGGTTTTCGGTGGCGAGCACGAAGAAGGGTTCATCCATGGGATATGTAGTGTCGCCGACGGTTACGTTGTGCTCCTGCATGACCTCGAGCATAGCCGACTGGGTTTTGGGAGTCGCGCGGTTGATTTCATCCGCAAGAATTAGGTTGGCGAATATGGGGCCGCGGCGGAATCTGGTCTTCATCTTACCGTCGGCGTCCTTTTCGATGACGTTGGTGCCCGTTACGTCCGAGGGCATGAGGTCGGGTGTGAACTGAATGCGCGAGAAGGGCAGAGAAAGCGCCTTGGAGAACGAGCGCACGAGTCTGGTCTTGCCTACGCCGGGCACGCCTTCCAGAAGGACGTTGCCGCCCGCAATTATGGCTGTGATGACGCTGTCAACTATCTCTTCCTGTCCGACGACGTCCTTGCGGATTTCCGTCTTGATGTCGGAGATGGCGCGGCTGAAATTTTTAACCTTTTCCAAATCTTCCATGATTACTTTCCTTTTTCGTTTCAATTAAAATATTTTTACGGTAAAACCGCTTTGATTATATTGTACTGACTGCGACGCTGCCCGGTGACTGAAATCAGGCCGCCTCTTCTTCGCCCGTTTCGGGAGTATCCTCGGTCGGAGTATTCTCCTCTATGCCTGAGGCGAGCATATCATAATATATATTTATCAGATCCATGAGTTCCTCGCTCAGATCCCCGGACTGGGCAAGCTCAGTGATTATTGCGCTGAATCTGTTAAATACGTCGCCGTAAGCCGTGTAGTCGTCGCTGGTCTGGTCGTAAATTATCGAATCGTCGCCCCACAGCGTATCACCTCTGCCGGCGCCGCCGTCACCGCCATCATCGGGATCGTTTTCGCCGTCGTTGTCATCGTCGGGAAGCATATCCGTTACGGGCTCACCCAAGTCGGGCATTGCCCCGTCGGGAATATCAAAGATATCCTGAAGATCGTAAATTATCTGTTCGCCTATCTGCCTGTCGAGACTCTGATCGGCCAATTCGATGATTACAGTACCCGAACAACTATCTATCGCCGAACGCGCTGCGGAGAGAACATCAGGCAACAGGTCTTCATCCTGACCGTCACCAGCCAGCGCGACGGCGCTGTCAAACCCGTCGGCAAGGGCGGCAAGTGAAGTATAGAGTATCTCGCCGCTGTAGGACGACAGTCCGTCGAGACCGGCGTATATCTGGGCGGAATATTCCGAAATGAGAGCAACCGCATCGGCGAGAGTGCTTTCCGCAAACGCATCATCGTATAAGTTTACTTTAAACTGAGTGAACGACGAGCGCGTCGTAACCGTATTGAGTGCGGCAATGTGGAGCCCGAGATATGAAAACTCTTCGTTCGTACATTTTTCATTGAGCGAAAGGCCGATAGGTTCGGCAGTGATCACGTTGTCGACCGCGGCGTCGATGGCGATCATGCTGTCAACAACTTCGGCTATGAGGTCTTCCTCGGAAACTGTCTTATAAGTTCCGGTCGTCTCATCATAAATAAAATCTTCAAGCGCGTGAAGTTCTTTGAGGGCAACGGCCTTGGGCTCTTCGTCGAGGTCGGAATCTTCGACCTGACTTATGAGGTTGCGGAGCCTTGTGAGATCCCACAGCGAAAGATCGGCATTTACAGGGACAGGCCCGCCGACGATTATGAAGGCGACGAGCGAGGCAGCGAACAGACCCACCGATACGACGGACGCGACCGCGCACTGCCAGATTTTTTTGAATCTGATGCTCTTTGCACCCGCCGCGCCGAGACGCGCGGACGTGTCCTCACGCTGAATTGCGGCCATACTATCCTGCGACGAACTGAACTCAACCATAGTCTGAACCTTTTCGTTCATCGCAAGTTCCTTATCCACTCTGCGCGCAATTTTCTTGTCCGTTGGCCAGAGCAACGCAAATGTAATTCCGCCCGCAAGCACGAACGCGCCGAGGCCGGCGCCGATATAGATGCCGACGTTGAGCCCCAGGTGATTGAGCATTGCCGCAAGCAGTATTGCCGCGACTACGATGAGTGCGGCCGCAAGGCCCGCAACCGCGCTCTCTATAGCGGAGTGTAAAATTATTCTGTTTTTAAACTTTCTGAATTGAGCGTCCATAGTTGTTCTCCGTAATTGCCCGGCGTTGCCGGGTATGGAATGCAACTGAATAATTTAAGCATAAAAAATAAAAAATGCGCATAAGTTTGCACGCATAGCGGCACATTGCGACAATTTATGCTTGTATTATTCATTTAATGATTATACTATCATTACACAATTTAGTCAAACGATTTTCTTGCGGTCAATATTGCTTTTCATTATCCTGTCACTAAATTTATCTTATAATAAGGGCAGGATTGACAAATGCGGCACGTGAGCGCCGCTTCCGACATAGTTGACAGCCAAACGCACTATTAAATATGCGGCGCACTCCTGCGGCGTTTTTTAATGTGGCGGACGAGGAAAAAGACTGCAACGCCGACGGCCGCGGCGGCGAGCAGGCCGACAACTATCCACACGCCTAAATTTTTGTAAGGAATAAATGTGGAACCCCTGTACAGGCGGACATCGATATCCGACGCGGAGAGAATGAAAGCAAGCTCGCCGTCGGGTAGCTCTGCAAGGGATAGCGTGTATCCGTCCTCCCCCTTTTCAAAATCGCCCAGGGTGTTGTCGCAGAGGAAATAGGGCGTGTTGATTTTTATATTGAGGTTTGAAAACTGCGCCCAGTCGGTGGCGGGCGAGAGCAGATATGTGTATGTGTAATAGGGCGTGCCGCTTGTGTTGATTGCGGGATATATGGGGGCGGTTACACAATTTGTTGCCCTGCCGCCCGCGGGAATGGTCACGGAATATGTGTACCAGCGCATGATATTTTCGTCAGACATGTTGAAGGAGCCTCTTTCGTAGTAAACAAAACCGTCAACAACGTTGCGGCGACTTTCTAAAATGCTGTCGCAGACGGCGTTGAACCAGTCGATCTGAGAGATTCCCGTTGCCTCGTCGTAGACTGAGAGAGCGATCTCCGAAAGGGTGGTTGTGTATTGTTCCGTGAGGGTGCACGAACCGCCTTCCATCGACCATACCATGGGGTCTATAGGCTCGCCGATGGCGTAGACGCAGAACGCTTCGCCGTCGCGGCAGCTGTTACTGAACACTTTGTTGCGGCCGTCCATTCCGTTGACGCTGAGCATGAGCGCCGTCTTCTGATTGTCGAACTGCGGGAAGGGCGACACCGCATTTTCATAGTGATAATATTCGCCGCCCTCAACCGATACCACGTAACAGTAGACAGTTACGGGCGTCTGGGGGTCAAACAGGCCTTCTGACATATAGCCGTCACGAAGGCGGGCCTTGTCTGTCTCATTGTCGTAGTCGGAATAAGCATACGAATATGTATGGCGCAGTGTGCGCTCCACCTTATCGCCGTTGACGGTTATAGTGTAGGTATCGCTTGCGGCGGGGTCGGGCAGGCTTTCTTCGTAACCATAGTCATAGTAATAGTCGGGTGTCTTGCCAAATGGGAAGGCAAGATTGACAGTGACCTCATAGTCGGCGGGGTTAAACAGGTGATATTCGGCCGTGACGGTGCCGTCGTAGGCGATAAAATCCTCGTAGGTGTCGTAATGATTGGAGGGGAAATTTTGCAGATTGAAGGTTAAATTTTCCTCCTCAACCACCACGGGGCACTGCTCGTCAGTGACGAGGGCACCCGATGAGGAGAGACCGCTCCACGATGTCTGCGCCGAATTTGCAGAAGCGGGTAAAGCTCCGCCGAAGCCGAGCGCCAGCGTTAAGACAATGGCCGGGAGCGGCAGAATTTTTATAAATTTGCGCGTTAGTCGGGACATAGTAGGCCTCCTTTGAGTATTTTTGTGCGCCTCTTTACTCCCTCCGCCTGCGCCTGACGGCGCGGACAATGAAGAAGATTATGAGGGCGACGGCGATGAGAACGAGCAAGCCTGCGCGATACAGGCGCCGAGGTTAGCGTATGGACCGCGCGGGGGCACGCCTGAACATTAGCGACAAACGGACTGAGCACGGGAATGAGCGCAAACAGCAGGAGAGCGCAAGAGATACTAAAAGATAGCTTTTTGGGTTTTGCCATACAATTCCCTCCTCATCTGCATTGTAGCACAAATGCCCTTTAACTTCAATACCTTAATTTATAAATTGGCAATTGCGATTTTATATATAAATCAACGGGCGCAGGCAAAACCTGACAGAAATTTGAAAAAATATAAAAAAATAAGGCGGGCGCGGCTTTAAGCCGCGCCCGCCCGTTAAAATTTAATTGATTTACAAAATTTTTTCCATTGTGGTGCGAAGGGGCACAAGGCCCATCTTCTGATAGAATGCCTTGGCAGAGGTATTCAGCTCCCACACATTCAGTGTGACGTTGTAGCAGTCGTGCGCGCGGGCGAAAGCCAGGGCGGCGTTATACAAAATTCTACCCACCCCCTTGCCGCGCATACTTTCGTCCACGCACAGATCGTCTATATAAAGCGAGTTGCGCTTTGAAACCTGAGGGCAAAATCAGGCGAGGACAGCTTGCAGAAGGCGTAGCCGACCGTCTTCCCCTCCTCCCTTGCGACGAGCACAGGAAACAAAGGATTGGTAAGGATTTCCTTAACATCATTCGCCGTATACTTGGACTCGCCCGGGAAAAGGTCGGGGCGGCCATCGGCGTGTACCTTGTGAACCTGCTTTAACAGGGACATTATGGCGGGAATATCGCCTTCATTTGCCATATCGGTGACAATATTCACTAAAAACTACCTCAGTCTATGTGTTGTTTTTAAGTAAGGAATGTAAGAAATTATAATGCCCGCCGTCCGCGGTGAGCGCGACGGCGGGCAGGGCAATACTAAATTTGAATGTATTATTTTGCCTTGGGGACAATTTTATCCTTGCCGCCCATGTACGGTCTTAAAACTTCGGGAATGAACACGGAGCCGTCGGCCTGAAGGTGATTTTCAAGGAAGGCTATGAGCATTCTGGGGGGAGCGACAACGGTGTTGTTCAGGGTGTGGGCATACACATTTTTGCCCGTGGCGGAATCCTTGTACTTTATGCCAAGGCGCCTGGCCTGCGCGTCCGTGAGGTTGGAGCAGGAGCCCACCTCGAAATAACCCTTTCTTCTGGGGCTCCAGGCCTCTACGTCGAGAGAGCGGTACTTGAGGTCGGCAAGGTCGCCCGAACAGCAGACCAGCGTGCGGCAGGGGATTCCCATCGAGACGAAGAGCTCGACGGTGTAGTTCCACATCTTCTCGTACCAGCTGTCAGACTCTTCGGGCTTGCAGATGACGATCATCTCCTGCTTTTCGAACTGGTGTATACGGTAGATGCCGCGCTCCTCGATGCCGTGCGCACCCTTTTCCTTTCTGAAGCAGGGCGAGTATGAGGTTAAAGTCAGGGGCAGGTCGCTCTCCTTTAAGGTGGTATTCATAAAGCGGCCTATCATCGAATGTTCGCTGGTGCCGATAAGGTACAAGTCCTCACCCTCTATCTTGTACATCATTCCGTCCATCTCCTCGAAGGACATGACGCCCGAAACGACGTCCGAACGGATCATAAATGGCGGGATGCAGTAGGTGAAGCCCTTGTCTATCATAAAGTCGCGGGCATAGGCGAGTACCGCCGAGTGCAGGCGGGCAACGTCGCCTAAAAGATAGTAAAAGCCGTTGCCGGAAGTGCGGCGGGCGGAATCGAGGTCTATACAGCCGAGATTTTCGAGTATGTCTAGATGGTAGGGCACCTCGAATGGCTTCTCTTCGGGCGTGAGATAGGTGTTCCACTGCACGTTGCAACTGTCATCCTTGCCGATGGGAACGTCGTCGGCGATGATGTTTGGTATGGCCATCATGTCCTTTTTGAGCTGTTCCTCGGCCTCGGCGGTCAGTTTTTCTATTTCGGCGATGCGCTCGTTGTTGAGCCTGGCCTCCTCTTTGGCCTTTTCGCCCTCATCCTTTTTGCCCTCGCGCATGAGCTGGCCTATCTGCTTGGCGAGCGCGTTGCGCTGAGCGCGGCGGGTGTCGCCCTCCTGCTGAAGGGCGCGGCGGCGGGCGTCGAGTTCGAGCACTTCATCCACAAGGGGAAGCTTGTGATCCTGAAACTTCTTTTTTATATTCTCCCTGACCTTGTCGGGATTGGTTCTAATGAGATTGATGTCTATCATATTGCCACTCTTTTTAATTATTTTTGTCACACACAATTATATCCTAAATATTCCATATTTGCAACTTAATTTTATAAAGCTGTTGCCTTTATTTAATTGAAAAAATCAATTATGTGTGGTATACTTATATTGAGTATTTTTGCCGACAGCGGCGTACTTTAAAATATAAGGATAAACGATGAGCAAAATTTATTATAAACCCAACAGAAAGGACGGGGACGACGAGACTGCCGCAACCACAGGGGTTGACAGCGCGGCCAGGGCAGTGCCCGAAGCAAATGCCGACACAAAGCCCGCGGCCCAAAGCCGTGACGGCGCAGGCGCGGCAAATTCCGTTGCAGAGCGCCCCGAAGCGAGGCGCCGCCGGCCGCCCCGCCCCACCAATACAGAGATTTATGACGAAAGCGCGACGGCCGAAGCCGTTGCGGATACCTCTGTAGCGGCGGAGATAACCGCCGAGGTTGAGAGCGGGCAATCAGGCGCGGCAAGAATGGAGCCGTCGCCCGGCTTTGACAAGGACAAGATAATCAGATACTTCAAGCGCCACCCCAACAAGGCCGTGAGCGCCACCAAGGTTGAGAGGTTTTCGCCCGAAATTTCGCAGGGACTCAACCAGAGGCAGGTTGAAGAGAGATTCCGTCAGTTTTTATTCAACGACACCAATAAAAAATATTCCAAGTCGTATGCGAGCATATTCGTATCCAACATCTGCACGTTCTTCAACCTGTTGTGCCTGTGCGCCTTTATTGCGCTTCTCATTGCCGGAACGACGGGCATTACAAACTATCTTGTAATCATCATCACGTCGGCCAACATAATTTTGGGCATTATCCAGGAAATTCGCTCCAAGAAGTCGATAGATAAGCTGTCCATACTCGCCACTTCCACATCGAAGGTGATACGCGACGGCGAGCTGGTGGAGATTCCCTCCTCCGAGATTGTTATGGACGACATACTCATACTTGAGCTGGGCAACCAGGTGCCTGCAGACTGTATTTTAGCCGAGGGCAGCGTTGAGGTGAACGAAAGCTTGCTTACGGGCGAATCGATAGCCATAAAAAAACAGCCCGGCGACATACTGTATGCGGGAAGCTTTATAGCTTCGGGCAGCGGCAAGTTCAGGGTTGAAAAGGTGGGCAGAGATACCTACCTTGAAAAGCTGACGGCCAAGGCCAAGAAGTACCGCAGGCCCAATTCCGAGCTGATGAACTCGACCAAGATGATAATCAAGGCGGTAGGCTTTTTGATTGTGCCCATCGCCATAGGTATGTTCTTCACTACTTACAACGCGCCCCTCTCGGACACGGCGCTCAGCGGGGTATTTGACTACATATTCCCCGCCGAAGTAAACTACGCCATTCAGAGGACGTGCACAGTAGTTATAGGAATGATTCCTTCGGGCATGATGCTGCTCACCACTATGGCGCTGGCCGTGGGCGTCATCCGACTTGCAAAGAACAACACGCTGGTGCAGGATCTGTATTCGCTGGAGATGCTGGCCAGGGTAAACGTTTTATGCCTAGATAAGACGGGAACGATAACCGACGGGCGCATGAGAGTGAGCGACTGCGTAATCTTAAACACCGTCGGAGAGTATTCTCTCAATGATATTATGGGGTCTATGCTGTCCGCACTGGACGACAACAACCAGACTTCCATTGCACTTTATAACCACTTCGGACACAACTACATATTGTCCCCCACAGCAAAAATCCCCTTCTCCTCAAAGAGAAAGCTTTCGGCCGTGACATTTGAGGACGTGGGAACATTTGTTATGGGCGCGCCCGAATTTGTCTTGAAGCCCCTGCCCGCCAAGGTGGACAGAATTGTAAAGCAGTACGCTACGATGGGCCTGAGAGTTATTGTGCTGGCGCACTCCGCAACGCCCATAGTAGGCGACAAACTGCCCTCGGTTTTGAAGCCCGTGGCCATAATTTCGATAGCCGACAATATCCGCGAGGACGCTGTGGACACCATTAAATGGTTCCGCCATAACGACGTGGCAGTAAAGGTTATTTCGGGCGACAATCCCGTGACCGTTGCCGAGGTTGCGCGCCGCGCGGGCATTGAGAACGCAGATAAATTTATATCTCTTGAAGGCCTCAACGACAAGGAAGTTGAGAGCGTGGCCAATAAATACACCGTATTCGGCAGGGTGACGCCCGAACAGAAGGCCGTTTTAGTGCGCGCCATCAAGAGCGAGGGCAACACCGTGGCTATGACGGGCGACGGCGTAAACGATATACTCGCCCTCAAGGAGGCCGACTGCGCGATATCGGTGGCCTCCGGCAGTGAGGCGGCCAGGAACGTCAGCCATCTGGTGCTTATGGACAACAACTTCGCCTCTATGCCCAAGGTTGTGGGCGAGGGCCGAAGGGTTATTAACAATATTAAAAATTCCTCCTCGCTGTACCTGATGAAGACGCTGTTTACGGCCATTTTAGCCGTGATATGCATGCTAATTTTGCAACAGCCCTATCTGTTTATGCCCAGCAATATGTTGCTTTTGGAAGTTTGCATCATCGGCGCACCCTCGTTTATGCTGTCACTCCAGCCCAATAAGGAGAGGGTACAGGGCAAGTTTATAACCCACGTTATGAGCCGAAGCATACCGGGCGCGGTGCTGATGATATGTTGCGTTATGGCAATGTATCTGGTTTACGTGTTCAACCCCGCAGAGTTTGAACCCTACTACGTGCCAATGTGCATGATGGCGATGACTTTTGCCGGACTGATAATGCTGTACCGCGTGTGCCAGCCGTTCAACGGTTATAGGTTGGTGCTGTTCTGCTGTATGGTGGGCGCAACGGCCGTGGCGCTGAGCGTGCCGGCCATAGGCGATATGCTGTATAAGGTGAGCGACGAAGTAAAGTGGTCGACACTGCACTGGGACTATACAAAGTTCCTGATAATCGCCGTGGCGATAGAGGCGGCATTCCCGCTTTCGAACAGTCTGATAAAGATAATGCAGATACTGCTGCCCTCCTCTACTGGCAAAAAGCCTGAAGTGCTGGAGATTGAGCGGAGCGGGCAATAAGTTGAGTTATGAGCGGCGGGCGCAAGATATTGCGCCCGCCGCGTTATCAGTTATAAGTTGCACCATAGTCGCAACGTTATGATTGCCGCGCAGTGCGCGACAAGTTGAAGCGAAAAATTTATATTATGAATGCGGCGCGCAACCAGTCGGTTGCGCGCCGCATATGTGTGGGTCAATTGAAAATTATTCTTCGTCGCCCAATTCTTCGCCCTGTTCATCGGAGGCGACTTCTTCGGGGGCTTCGGCCTCGGCTTCGTCGTCGCGTTCGGTGACGGCGACGGTGGCGACCTGGCCGTCCTTTATGCGCATTAGGCGCACGCCCTTTGTGGCGCGGCCGATTGTGGAGATGTCAGAGCAGTGCATACGGATTATCGTACCGCCGTCGGTGATAATCATAATATCGTCGTCGTCAGAAACCTGCTTTAAGTTGACGAGACTGCCCGTTACCTCGTTGAATACACCCGCTTTAATGCCCTTGCCGGCCCTGCCCTGAACGCGGTAGTCGTCCAGCCTGCTCCTCTTGCCGTAGCCGTTTGCGGCGACGGTTAAGATATCCTTCTGAGGGTCGATGACGAGCATATCGACGAGGCGGTCGTCCTCACCGTCAAGCCTGATTGCGCGAACTCCCGCGGTGTCCCTGCCCATGGCGCGGACATCTTCTTCAGAGAAGCGTATGCACTTGCCGCCGCGGGTGGCAATCATAATTTCGTCGCTGCCCGACGTGTGGTGCACGGAGATGAGTTCGTCGCCTTCGTTGAGCTTGATGGCTATTTTACCGTTTTTGTTGACGCGGTCGAACTCGGTGACGGATGTCTTTTTCATTAGACCGTTTTTGGTTGCAAAGGCAATATAGCCGCGGCTTTCGCCCTCTTCAGGCTGACGGACGGCGATGAGCGCGTTGATCTTTTCATCCTGCGCAACCTGCACAAGGTTGACAATGGCCCTGCCGCGCGCCGTACGGGCCGCTTCGGGAATCTGGTAGCCCTTTATGGAGTACACCCTGCCGAGGGAGGAGAACATCAATATGTCGTCGTGCGAAGAGCAGATGAACATGCTCTCCACAAAGTCCTCCTCCTTGGGTCTGTGGGCGGTGATACCCATGCCGCCGCGGTGCTGCGCCTTATATTCGGAGATGGGCATGCGCTTGATGTAGCCCGAATGGGTGAGCGAGATGACAACCTGCTCAACGGGAATGAGATCTGCATCCTCTATATCGCCGTAGTCGACGGCGATCTCCGTCTTGCGCTCGGAGGGATATTTGCGCTTGATTTCGAGCAAGTCGTTCTTGATTATTTCAAGCACGCGGCTTTCGTTGGCAAGTATGTCCTTGTAATCGGCGATGGCCGCCTCCAGCGAGGCGAGCTCTTCGTTGAGCTTATCCACCTCAAGGTGGGACAGGCGGTACAGCCTGAGTTCGGCAACGGCTGTGGCTTGGCGCTCGTCGAGGACGAAGTTTGCAACCAGCTTTTCTACGCAGTCGGTCTTGTCCTTTGCATTCTTGCAGACCTCCACCACTTCGTCTATCGAAGCTTCGGCGATGACTAGGCCGCGCAGGATGTGGGCGCGCTCCTCGGTCTTGGCAAGGTCATACTTGGTCCTGCGGACTATGATGTCCTTCTGATGTTCGAGGTAGTAGTATATGAAGTCCTTTAAATTGAGTATCTTGGGCGTGCCGTCGACGAGGGCGAGCATAATCAAGCCGTCGGATATCTGAAGGTTTGTGTGCTTGTATAAAAGGTTTAAGACGACCTGGGCATTGGCATCCTTTTTAATTTCGATGACGATGCGCATGCCGTCGCGGTCGGACTCCTCGCGGATGTCCGAGATGCCCTCTATCCTCTTGTCCTTTACGAGGTCGGCGATGGCCTCAATTAGCTTGGCCTTGTTGACCTGATAGGGAATTTCGGTTACGACAATGCGCGTGCGCGTCTGGTTGCCGCTCTGGTACTCCTCAATTTCGCATTTTGAGCGGATTATAATGTTGCCGCGGCCCGTACGGTAGGCCTTGCGGATGCCTGCGCGGCCCATTATCATGCCGCCCGTGGGGAAGTCGGGCGCGGGAATGTAGGTCATCAGCTCGTCGATGTCGATATCGGGGTTATCTATCATGGCGCACACGCCGTCGATGACCTCGCCGAGGTTGTGGGGCGGAATGTTGGTTGCCATGCCGACGGCTATGCCGTCAGACCCGTTTACGAGCATATTGGGGAAGCGCGAGGGCAGAACGGTGGGCTGCATGCCCGTGTCGTCGAACGTGGGATAGAAATCTACCGTCTCCTTGTCGAGGTCGCGCAGCATTTCGGAGGCGATTTTGGAAAGCCTGGCTTCGGTGTACCTCATTGCGGCGGCGGGGTCGCCGTCGACTGAGCCGAAGTTGCCGTGGCCCTCTACAAGGGGCATATTGATTGTAAAGTCCTGCGCCAGCCTTACCAGGGCGTCGTAGACAGAACGGTCGCCGTGGGGGTGATATTTACCCAGGCAATCGCCGACGATACGCGCGCACTTACGGAAGGCCTTATCCGAGTACAGGCCGAGCTCGTGCATCGAATAGAGTATTCTGCGGTGAACGGGCTTTAAGCCGTCCCTTACGTCGGGAATGGCGCGGGATACGTTGACGGCCATTGCGTAGGCGATGAAGGATTTTTTGAGCTCTTCGTCGACTTCGACGTCGAGCATCTTGGTCATTGCGAGGGTTTTTGTAAATTCCTCGGTAAGTTCGGGGCTGGTTATCTTTTTAGCCATTTTATAAAACCCTCCTTATACGTCGAGCTCTTCAACGAGCTTGGCGTTTTCTTCTATAAACTGACGCCTCAGTTCGGGCTGTTCGCCCATGAGGATGCCGAACATTCTGTCTGCCTCCACTGCATCGGCGACGTTTATGCGCACCAGCGTGCGCTTGGCGGGATCCATAGTCGTCTCCCACAGCTGTTCCTTGTTCATTTCGCCCAGGCCCTTGTAGCGCTGAAGCTCGAACTTCATACCCTCGTGGGTGTTTCTGAAGTCCTCCAAGGCCTTGTCGTCGTAGAGATAGAGATCGTCCATGCCCTTGGCCGAGACCTTGTATAGAGGCGGCTGGGCGGCGTAGACGTGGCCGTTTTCAACCAGCGGGCGCATATAGCGGAAGAAGAATGTGAGAAGAAGTATTCTTATGTGCGAGCCGTCGACATCGGCATCGGTCATTATGATGATGCGGTCGTAGCGGAGCTTGCTCTCGTCGAAGTTGTCCTGTATGCCGCAGCCGAAGGCCGTTATCATGGCCTTTATCTCCTCGTTTTCGAGAACGCGGTTTATGCGCACCTTTTCAACGTTGAGTATCTTGCCGCGCAGGGGCAGGATGGCCTGGAAGCGCCTGTCGCGGCCCTGCTTTGCAGTGCCGCCCGCCGAGTCACCCTCGACGAGGTAAATTTCGCACAGTTCAGGCCGCTTATCCGAGCAGTCGGCCAGCTTGCCGGGGAGCTTGGTGGACTCCAGAACGCCCTTGCGCCTCGTCTCCTCGCGGGCGAGCCTTGCGGCGTCGCGGGCGCGCTGGGCGGTAATACAGCGCAGAACGAGTTCGCGCGTTTCGGCAGGGTGCTCTTCAAGATAGGTGCCGAACTTGTCGGTGACGGCCTTCTGCACGAAGCCGCGCACGTATGTGGAGCAGAGCTTGCTCTTGGTCTGGCTCTCGTACTGCGCGTCGGCGATCTTTACGGACACGACGGCCGTTATGCCCTCGCGCACGTCCTCGCCGGACAGCTTTTCGTTCTCCTTGAGGATATTGAGGCGGTGACCCGCGTCGTTTATGACCTTGGTTAAAGCCGCCTTGAAGCCCTCCAGGTGGGTGCCGCCATCTGGCTGGCGGATATTGTTGGAGAAGGGGAAAATCTGCTCGGTGTAGCCGTCGTTGTACTGAATGGCCACCTCTAAGAACTTATCGTCCCCCTCGTTATATTCAAAGTATACGGGCGATGCGAACAGCACCGTCTTGCCCTTGTTTATGTCCTCGATAAAGTGCACGACGCCGCCGGCGTAGCAGAACGTGTCCGAACGCACGGCGCCGCCGCGGTAGTCGGTCAGAGTGAGCGTGAGGCCCTTGTTGAGGTAGGAAAGCTCGCGGAGCAGGGTCTTTAACGTGTCGTAATTGAAATCCACCGTCTCGAACATGGTTGCATCGGGGTGGAAGCAGATGGAAGTGCCCGTCTCTTCCGTGTCGCCGACAATCTTTAAGGGCTCTTCGGGCACGCCGCAGTGATATACCTGGCGGAACCTGTGGCCGTTCTGGCAGACCTCGGCGATGAGAGTATCGGAGAGGGCGTTTACGCAGGAGACGCCCACGCCGTGCAGGCCGGAGGAGATTTTATAGCCGCCCGCCTTGTTGCCGCCGCCGAACTTGCCGCCCGCATTGAGGTTGGTGAGCGCCAGCTCTACGCCGCTTATGCCCTCCTCCTCGTTTATACCCGTGGGAATTCCGCGGCCGTTGTCCTTTACAATGCAGCTGCCGTCCTCGGTTATGGTGACGTCTATTCTGTCGCAATAGCCGGCGAGAGCTTCGTCTATCGAATTGTCGATGACCTCGCGCACGAGGGTGTGCAGGCCGCGCTCGTCGGTGGGGCCGATGTACATTCCCGGATGCTCCCTGACGGGCTCCAATCCCTTGAGAGCCTTAAGGCTGTTTGCGTCGTAATTGCTGTTTACTTTATCGGGCATTTTATACCTCACGAAATGCTTGAATTTTGCTTTGATTTATTATACCATATTATAGAAATGATTGCAAGCTTTTGAGGCGCCGAAGGCGCAATTTTAAGGCCTTTGCGCATTATTTTACGGGCGCGGAACATACTTATTTTATGGATAAATTTGAGTGTGGCGGCTGGAAGGCGCACGAGAGGCTGGACGACTTTTACGAGTGCCCCAGATGCGGCAATCACGTGTGCGCGGACTGCGCAAAAAACAACCATTTTCTGTGCCCTCACTGCTTTGCCGGGCTGAGTCCGGCAAACTGAAAAAATAGCTGTCGGTTAACTGAAAGAGAGCGGGACGGCTTATTGCCGCCCCGCAGTGAAAAGTCCTTATCAAGAGCAAAAATGACGCCGCGCGGCCGATGCCGCGCGGCGGTTTAAACTGCTATTCATCTTTAGCCTTGTTGTGCTTTCTGACCTCGGCCTCCTCCTTGTATTCGGAGGGCAGATACTGTATCAGATCCTTGAAGCGGGTGAAATATTTGTAGGCCTCGCTGTCGTTGCCGCGCTCAAGATAGTACTCGTAGCGCAGCTGGGTGAGGATTATGAAGTTGAGGTCGTCTTCGGGCAACTGGGGGACTTCGAAGAACATGGCCTCCGGCACGTCGGCAAGTTTTGTGCCCGCGCGGACGAGCCCCTGTATGCGGAGTATCTGGAGCAAAACCTCGGCCGAATCGGACTTTGTTATGAGCTCCCACACAATCATTCCGTCGTTTTTGGCGCCGTTCCTGTCGTCGGGAATGGCGTTGACGAGGAAGATATACGCCGAGTAGGGCGCAAGCACGCCGAACAGCGCCGAAATGCCGGGCACGCACAGGGCTATTATGCCGAGCACGAGGCAGGCGAAGTTGACCGCTATGCCCGCCACAGAGGTAGCTATCATTCTGCCGCGCATTCCGCGCGCACCCTTGGGATAGACGTTTACCGACGAGGTGCGGAATATGCGGTATCTGTCCGGCTTAATGCCCATTGCACAGCAACACCCGACAAGCAGATGCGCACCCTCGTGCACGAGATCGCCGAAGATAACGCTTAAAAAGAGCAGTATTATGTATGCCGGAATGAGGCTTTCAAGCCCCGCACCCTCAAATATTACTCGCGTGCAGAACACATAGCCGGCAACGGCCGCCAGGCCGGGCGAGAGGATGAGCGCTCCCCAGAAAATTATTCTGCTTTTCATATTTCCCCCATTATATCTGAGCTTTAAGCACGGTATTCACTGCCGAGCTTTGAGAGCACATAGCCTTCGAGGTTGTCCTTTTCGGACACGGTGACAGAGGTTATGCCCAGCATTTTCATGATTGAACACATCAGCAGACAGCCGCCGCCTATGAGGTCGGCGCGGCGGGGCTCCATACCCCTGACCTGCTTTACCTCCTCAACCGGCATATTCAGAAGGCTGTGCGCCATCTCCTGGGCGCGTTCGAGAGTGATGACGGTGCCGTCGACTATTGCGGGGTCGTACTTTTCAAGCGCCAGCGCGACAGAGGCCATTGTGGTAGCCGTGCCGCCAATGGCGTACATAGTAAGATTGCGGCAGGGGACTTGTCCGTATTCCCCGATTGCCCCCGCAATATAGCGCGACAAACGCTCCTCGTCTCTGCCGCAGGCGTCATATAGGCGCACCGTGCCAACGTTGGCGGAATGGCTGTAGAGCCTGACCCCGTCCCTCTGCACGGTTATCTCTGTGGAGGCGCCGCCGATGTCGATTATGCCGCCGTCGCCGTAGCCTATGGCGCCGAGTATGCCTATGCGCGCCTCGTTTTCGCCCGATATTACGTCCACGTCGATGCCCGCCACCTTTTTGACCTCATCGAGAAAGTCCCGGCGGTTGGAGGCAGAGCGCACCGCCGCAGTTGCAAAGGCGAATATCCTTTCGGCACCCTCGGACTTGGCGCGCGAAATAAAGTCGCGTATGGCAATTGCCGTGCGGGAGATTGCGTCCGCAGTCATCACACCCGTGGAGACGAGCCCCTCACCCAGGCGGGTGGTGTTGAGCGCCTTATATAAAGTTTTTCCGTCCGCCCACATCATAAGGCGAACGGAATTTGAACCGATATCTATTGCTGCAATTTTCATAAATTCAACGGGGCCTGTAGCCGTTCTGAATGGCGAGCTGGTACAAAATTTCGTCCTCGTGGAGTTCGTAATTTTCCAGCCAGTCCTCACCCTGGCCCACTTGGGAGAGAATGTAGTTATACTCCTGCTCAAGCTGATTTCTGCGCGCCTTTAAAACGCAGATGTCAACTATCTGGTAGATGACTACGGCGAAGAGAATGACGATCAAGACGACGCCCGCCACTGTGACCGCGGCGATTATTCTTTTGCGCTTTTCTTCGTTCTGCACGCGCAAGAACCCCCTGTGCATATTTTTTGCTTATTTTATTATACACTTTATTTACAAAAAATGCAACAATAATGTGTAAACTTTTTAAATAAATGAGCGCGCCGAGCGCAAGAGCGGCTATCTGATAGACCCGAAGGGCATAAAAATTTAAAAAATGCGAGGCCGACAGCAGGATTGCGGCCAGCGCGGCCAAATAAATTACGTCGCACGCAAACGTCACCGCCCAATTCGAGCGCACGCAGCGAGGGAAAAATGTGCGCACGGCGGCGCGCAGACAGTATAAAATTTCATAAATAACGCCGCTTGCTATTCCGCAGGCGGCGCAGATGAAGAAAATTGTTATCTGACTCATCTGAGCAGGCGCTTTTTGATGCTCTCCCCCGCGGCAAGGTATTTTACCGAACTGATGTTGCCCGTGGCCGCAAACGCGCCCGTCTGCTTTGAAAAGGCCGTTATCTTCATATCCGACCCGCCGACGGTTATCCTCCCGCCGCCGTATACAAGAGTGAACTGCGTGGGCGAAAAGTCGCGCACCCCCTCTATGCCTGTGGCCGTTATGCGCTTTGTATTTTCGATATTGAGCGAATGCTGGGTATTCTTTGCCGAATTTTCGTTGTTATCCATTTAGCCGCCTCCCGATCAGCGTATGTTTAATATACTATGCGGAAAGGGAAAACTTTATGACGGCACACAAAGTTGAATAATTTGACAAATTTTGACATTTGCATTATAATGCGTTCAGGCATTACAAATGCTGGTGGAAGGGGCGACCTTCAGGCAGTTCAGCACTCTCTTAAAAAGGGGGTGATATTATGCGAGTTGAAATTGATATTATAGACCTGTTGAAAATACTTTTGGAAACAGGACTTATCAATTCCTTTACAGTCAATAAAAAATCTGTAATAATCCGTATAACAAAAAAGTAACTGCCCGGTTTGCTGATGCGGCAGTTACTTTTTAACTACTTCAAAGGCTGACTGCGTTTGGTCGCCCTTGTCTACTTATATTATATGCAAAATCATTTGCTTTGTCAAGATTTTGACACAAAATTAATTTTCGGTGCGGCGGGGACTGCAAAACTGCAGTCCCCGCCAAACTTTTACCACAACTATTCTCTATTCACTATTCACTGTGCAAAGCACTCACACCAGTCCCTTTCTTATCTTTGCGGCGGCCTTGGCGCGAAGTTCGCTGTCCAATATGCGCTTGCGGATGCGTATATTTTTGGGCGTTACCTCCAAAAGTTCGTCGTCGCCGATGAACTCCAGGCACTCCTCAAGGCTCATCTTTTTGGGGGTTATGAGGCGCAGGGCGTCGTCCGAGTTGGACGAACGGGTGTTGGTGAGGTGCTTGGTCTTGCAGACGTTGACGTTAATGTCCTCGTTTTTGGGACTTTCGCCGATGACCATACCCTCGTAGACGGGCGTGCCGGGACCGATGAACAGCGTGCCGCGGCCCTGGGCGTTGTACAGGCCGTACGTTACGGCTTCGCCAGTTTCGAACGCGACGAGCGAGCCCGTGGAGCGGCGGCTTAAATCGCCCTTATAGGGCTGGTACTCGAAGAACACAGAGTTCATAACGCCCTCGCCCTTGGTAGAGGTTAAAAATTCCGACTTGTAGCCGAAGAGGCCGCGGGCGGGAATTAAAAATTCGAGCCTGGTGCGCGAACCTACGGCAGACATATGCAGAAGTTCGCCCTTGCGGTTGCCCATGGACTGGAATACGGCGCCCGAAGCTTCGTCGGGAATATCGACGATGAGGCGCTCGATGGGCTCGTACTTCTGCCCGTCGATATATTTATACATTACGCGGGGCGTGGAAACCTGGAATTCGTAGCCCTCGCGGCGCATATTTTCGATTAAAATGGAGAGGTGCATTTCGCCCCTGCCGCACACGCGGTAGCTGTCGGCAGAGTCGGTCTCCTCGACGCGCAGGGAAACATCGCGCAGCAGTTCGCGAAACAGCCTGTCCCTCAAGTGCCTGGTGGTAACCCACTTGCCGTCCCTGCCTGCGAAGGGCGAGTCGTTGACCGAGAAGGTCATTTCGACGGTGGGTTCGGTTATTTTGACGAACTTGTGGGGCTCTACGCTTTCAGGCGAGCAGACGGTGTCGCCTATGTTTATCTTGTCGAGGCCTGAGAAGCAGACGATGTCGCCCGCCTTTGCCGACTGGCAGTTTACGCGGTTGAGGCCCTCTATCTGATAGAGGTTGACAATCTTGCCGGGTTGGCGAAGGGTCTGATTGTTGTAGTTGGTGACTACGACCGACTGGCCCGCGGTTACGATGCCGCGCTCTATGCGGCCTATGCCTATGCGGCCGACGTAGTCGTTATAGTCAATCGACGAACAGAGAATCTGCGCGGGACCCTCGGTATCGACCTCCATAGGTTTGATGTGGTTGAGTATGGTTTCGAACAGCGGCGTTAAATCCTTGCCGGGGGTGTTTAAATCGAGGGTGGCGGTGCCGTCCCTGCCCGAACACCAGACCACGGGGGACATGAGCTGGTCGTCGGTGGCGTCGAGCTCCAGCAAGAGTTCGAGTATCTCGTCCTGAACCTCGTTGAGGCGGGCGTCGGGACGGTCAATTTTATTGACGACGATAATCAGGCGGTGGCCCATCTCAAGCGCCTTCTGCACGACGAAGCGGGTCTGAGGCATGGGGCCTTCGGCCGCGTCGACGAGCACGAGAACGCCGTTGACCATCATCATTACGCGCTCCACCTCGCCCGAAAAATCGGCGTGACCCGGCGTGTCGACGATGTTTATTTTTACGCCGTTGTAGTGAACGGACGTATTTTTGGCGAGAATGGTTATGCCCCTCTCGCGCTCAAGAGCGTTGGAGTCCATAACCCTCTCGTCGACGTTCTGGTTATCGCGGAAGGTGTGGCTCTGCTTGAGCATTGCGTCGACAAGGGTGGTTTTGCCGTGGTCGACGTGGGCTATTATTGCTACGTTTCTTAAATCTTCTCTAAGCATATAAAATTCTCTGTAATTAATAGGGGTTAGGAATGGCGGGAATAATTAATGAATAGTGAATAATGAAAAATGAATAATTGTGGTAAAAGATTTTCCCTTTGTCCGTCGCTACGCGACGAGATTTCTCCACTACGGTCGAAATGACAAAGGGGAGAAAGCGGCGAAAGCCGCATACACTTTTACCTTCCCTATCCCCTATTGACTATACACTATCCCCTTTTTTGCGAACGGATTTATTTTATAACTAATGTTACAATTTTGCAAACAATTAGGGGGTTATTTATCATAAAACTGCGTTTTTGTTTGACGCTCAAACAATTTTAAAATAATTTGCATACACTCCCTCTTTCCGTCGCCGCCCTCGAAGGCGTGGGAGAGGAAGCAGGCCTCGTACACGGCGTTGGTTATGGGCAGATCTATTGCATACTTTTCGCCCAGTTCCTTCATGGCCTTGGCCGTCATTACGCCCTCGGCAAGCTTTGTAAACCTGACGCCCTGCGCCATGAGCTCGCCATAGCGGCGGTTATTGGAGTATTCGGAAAAGAGAGTCGTTTCGTAGTCGCCCAGGTGCGCCAGGCCGTAGGCCGAATTGAAGTTGCCGCCCATAGCCTTAATGAGGGAAGCCACCTCGAAGGCGCCGCGCGCCATCAATGGGCCCTTTAAGGCGCCGTAGCCACAGCCGTCGAGCACGCCAGCAACTATGCCGAGCACATTTTTTGCCGCCGCGCCCACCTCGGTTCCTATAAGATCGTTGCCGTAGTAGAAGCGGATGAGGTTGCTCTTGAAGGAGTCGGCAAGATATTTTGTGAGGTCGGGATTGGAACTGTCGATGAGCATACAGTTGGGTATGCCCTTGACGAAGGCCTGGATGTGGCCGGGGCCCACCCACACGGCGGTGTTGCGCGCGGGAATGCCGCACTCGGCCGCGACCTCCGAAAGGCGCTTGCCGGTTCCCTCCTCTATGCCCTTCATGCACAGCACAAAAATTTTGTCCGAGATATCGAACGCGGTGACCCCGGGCAGGAAGGAGCGCAGCGCCTGGGCGCTTATGGAAATTATGATGACCTGCGAGGCGCTTACGGCGTGAGCAAGGTCGTCGGTGAGGCATATTGCGGGGTCTAAGGTGACATATTCGTTTGCCCCTTCGCTCTTCAACTGTTCGAAGGACTTGCGCCCGCGTTCGCCCCACAGTATTACGTTGTTACCCAATATAGTGGCCTGGTACCAGGCGAGGAAGGAACCCCACCTGCCACAGCCGAGAACGGAGACATTCATAGCGCTTTCCTCTCAGACAGGGCGCGGGAGAGAGTTACCTCGTCGGTGTATTCAAGCTCGCCGCCGATGGGTATGCCGTGCGCGAGGCGCGTGACCTTTACGCCCAGCGGCTTTAAAAGTTTGGCTATATACATGGCCGTGGCCTCGCCCTCGACGTCGGGATTGGTGGCCATAATCACCTCCTTGACGGAGCCGTCTATGCGGGCCAGGAGCTCCTTGATGTGTATATCGTTGGGGCCGACGCCCTCCATGGGATTGATTACGCCGTGCAAAACGTGGTACACGCCCTTGTATTCGCGCAGTTTTTCCATGGCGACGACATCGCGCGGGTCGCGCACGACGCAGATGACAGACTTATCGCGCGATTTGCAGACATCGCAGATATCGTCCTCGGAGAAGTTGCCGCATATCTTACAGTAGCGCACCTTGCGCTTGCACTCCAAGATAGCGCTGGCAAATTCTTCGGCCTCGGCCGCGGACATATTGACCACCTTGTAGGCATACCTCTGCGCCGTTTTTTTGCCGACGCCGGGGAGCTTGGAAAACTGGTTTATGAGTTTGCCTATCGGCTCGATAAAAATTTCCATTTAAATAAGTCCGCCCAGGCCGCCCATGTTGCCGAAGGGGCCCATCTTCTCTTCATAGACTTCTTCGGCCTTTTTGTAGCCGTCGTTTATGGCGGCCATAATGAGGTCTTCGAGCATCTCTATATCGTCCTCATCGGTGAGGTCGACAGTGCCGGAGAGATTGGAGCCGAACTCTATGCCGTTT
>DVNU01000085.1 GCA_018714165.1 Candidatus Coproplasma excrementipullorum
AACACAAAATCAGAGTTTGGGCGCAATCCTCGTCACCCACGACGGGTCGGGATTTTCGAGGTAGTTTAAAAGAGTTATGAAGTTTGTGGAGGGCTTAACTCTGTAGTCGCGGGAGAGCGGCTCTAAATTGCCCTTCATCACGTAGTAATTTTCACGGGTGATCTGCCTGTTTATCAGTCTGCGCTGTTCGTCGCGCGCGCGGTAATTGTCAATGCCCGTCAGTTCGCGGATTATGGGCGCGTTGCGGTGCTTGGAATTTGTCTCCAGCGAGACGGCGGCAAAGTGCGAAAGCTGAACCTGCATAGTGCACGGGTTTGAAAAATAGACGACGTACTTCGATACGTACTTGGCGTGGAAGCGGTCTATCTTGTCGCAAACCGACCTGAACTGCTCGTAGGGCGACATTTCGGTGTCGCAGAAAACGACTATGAGGTCGGCGTTGTCGTTCTGGAATTCACTCTGGTATATGGGCGGAATGTTGGTGAGCGACTTCGCATTTTTAATGCGCACGGTGTACGCCTCGTTCCACAGCCCCAGGTGCAGAAGGCTCATAAGATAGTCGAACTCCTCGTACCCTTCGCAGATTATGGTTATGCGCTTAGGCCTGCTCTTCATCGTCCCCCCTCCCTAAAAGCACGGCTATGAGGTCGGGTTCGGGCAGAGCGCCCAGCGCGCCCGACTTGTATTTTTCGAGAATATCTGTGTCACTGCGCACATTGTCCCGCCCCGCAGTGAACGAGGCGAGCGGATAGAGCTTTACATTGCCGTCCTCCTTGGAGGCAAACCATATCTGATCCTTGCGAAACAGCTTGCGGCAGTCGAGAAGGGTGACGTCGTGCACGGTAAATATGAGCTGCGCGCACGAGTTGAGCTCGTTGTTGAAGAGGGAGACAATTGCCCTGGTGAGTTTGAAATGGAGAGATGAATCTATCTCGTCGACGACGAGAATTTTGCCCTCTGTGAGCGCCTCTATGATATAGCTTGCAATGGCCACCATCTTCTTTGTGCCCGTCGAATCAAAGGTTAAACTTCTTACGGGTTTGCCGCGGTGAATGGAGGTTAAGCGGTACATATCCTCAGGGCAATCGGGTATGGACAGCACATTTTCCTGCGGGCGGAACACCGCGGGGCGGACGTCGGCTTCGGAGTAGACGTAGTCGTCGATATCCAGATCGGCAAGCTTTATGAGCTCTACAGTGCGCTCGCGTATGGCGAGATCGTTTTTGAGCACTGAAACCGTCTTATCGATGGGAATATTATTCATATCCACCACCCCCACCGATCGGGCAAACGAAGTTAAAATTGCCTTACAGCGCGCGACGGCGGGATACTTTTTGTCATTTACCGCGTAGATCAAAATGTTGCTGGACGACAGCAGACCCAGGAGCGAGGAGAGCTCCTTGTCGCCCTCGAAGAAAAAGCTGTCTTTTTCAATGTCGCGCACAAAGATATCGCGCTCGGAGACATTGCCGTACTTATCCGCCGAAAGGGAGGCAAAGCGCTCGTAGACAAAGCCGCGCGGCTGGCCGCCGTCGGGGGTGTTGTCGAAGGAAAACTCATACGAGTACGCTCCCTCCCCATCCGTGAAGGACACACCTAGCGTGCACACGGCGTTTGATGAAAAGATATTGGCGGGAATGTCGCAGTCCGAATCGGACAGCACGGCCTTTATTGCCGCCAGGGCCTTGAGCATACACGTTTTGCCGACGTTGTTGCCGCCATAAATGCAGGCCGATTTTAAAATATTGAAGCCGCCCTCGCTGTGCACGTTGGAGTAAAACTTTTTTATGCGCATATCGGCGACGAGCGACATCTGCGCCTGCCCGCCGAACACCAGAAAGTTGTTGACTTTTATACCGAGAATCATAAACGCACCCCCCTTTTTCGCCTTAATTGTAGCATATAAATATTTTTTATGCAATAGGCACGCACAAAATATATATTTTCGTGTTTATCAGTGTCCACCGCACTTTGCGCCGCATACTATGAAATAATGCTTTACATTGGCGCGGCGGCGTGTTACAATATGCAGAATAAATACAAAAGGTGTTGCAATGAGCGAACTTTTACTTAAGTTTTTTGTACCCAAGGGCAGCCCGGACGACCCCAAAGTGCGGGGCGCGTGCGGCAAACTTTCGGGCATAACGGGAATAATACTCAACATACTGCTGGTTGCGGGCAAACTGACGGCGGGGATCATTTCGGCCTCGGTGGCCATAGTCGGCGACGCGCTGAACAACCTTTCGGACGCGGCCTCGTCCGTGATAACGCTTGTGGGGTTCAGGCTGGCCGGGAAAAAGCCGGACAAGGAACACCCCTTCGGACACGGGAGAATCGAGTATATTACGGGGTTAATCATATCCGTAGTAATAATTTTTATGGCGTTCGAGCTGGGGCGCTCATCGGTGGAAAAAATAATTTCGCCGGGCGAGACCGAGTTTTCAGCCGTGGTAATCGGCATACTCGCCGCCGCAATTGTCGTAAAGCTTTGGATGTTCTACTTCAACCGCAAAATTTCAAAGCGCATAGACTCACCCTCGATCGCCGCCACGGCGGCGGACTCGCTCTCCGACGTGGTGGCCACAACGGTGGTGCTGGTTGCCACAATCTGCTCGCCCTACACCACCTTCCCCATAGACGGCGTTGCAGGCCTTTTGGTGGCGCTGTTCATACTCAAACAGGGCATTGACGCGCTGAAGAGCACGCAGGCGCCCCTTTTGGGCAGACCGATGAGCCGCGAACTTGCCGAGAGCATAGGCAACCTCGCCCGCGAGCACGAAAATATTTTGGGCGTGCACGATTTAATTTATCACGACTACGGCCCCGGCAGGGCAATTGTCAGTTTCCACGTGGAGGTGCCCGCGAACAGCGACCTTGTGACCATTCATTCTATGATAGACCACATCGAACGCGAAATAGGCGAAAAATTCGGCATAGAGGCGGTTATACATATGGATCCCGTCTGCTCGGACTGCCAGTGCGGCGAGATGCGCGAACTGGCCCTGAGCGCGGCGCAGAGCATACACCCCTCCGCCACCATTCACGACCTTCAGGTGGAGAGCAGTGCCGCGGGGCGCGAGGTGTTCTTTGACATCATAATCCCCTTCGGGCTGGACATATCCGATGACGAGGCCAGGGAAAAGGCCGAAAAATTTATGGCCGACAACGGCGTGCAGGCGCACATCAACATCGACCATCCCTTTATCGAACATTAAACATCGTAACAACTTTAAGGCGCCCCGAAAGCCGCAAAAGGCTTTCGGGGCGCCGTTTATGTCACAGATTTTATTCCTGCTCCGACAGCATTTTTATCAGTTCGCTGTCGGCAGGGCAGAACTCGTAATCTTTAAGCTCCCCCAGCTGAACCCAGCGGATTTCGCTGTGCTCAACCGCCGCGGGCTCACCTGAGCTTACCTCACATTCATAGAAGGCGATTTTTACGGAGAATGACGCATAGTCGTGAGTCAACACACATATTTTGCGGCCGACGGACACGGTTATGCCCAGCTCCTCGCGGCACTCGCGCACGAGCGCGGACGACCCGTCCTCCCCTCCTTCAATCTTGCCGCCCGGAAATTCCCAATAGCCCGCCAGATTTTTGCCCTGCGGACGGCGGCATATAAGCATCTTGTCACCTCTGCGGATGACCGCGGCAACCACGTTGACCATAAACACAACCTCTATATTATGCAATTGTTGATAACTTTATGCATTTATTTTACAAAAGCACGCTGATTTGCCCGATTTCAGCGCGAAAAATGTCGGATTTTTAATAAATTGTTGATAACTTTTTTGCAAACATATATTTTTTATACTTTGCACAGCCCTGAATGTGCATAACTTTTTGTGCATATCCACCCAAATTTAAGTTGAATTTTGCATTTTGCGATGAGTTATCAACAATAGCGCAGACATTTGTGAACAACCGCCGCGCGGGCGTATACTTTTATGCGCCCGCGCGGCGGTGCGGCTGTTAATACCAGGGTGCTTTACTCGGCTAGAATGGCGGAAGGTTCGGCCCGTTGAAGATATTTTATACCTGTATGCGCAACGAACTGCCGCCCGACTTATTTTTGGTGACGATTATCTGCCTGTCTATGCGCTCCTTGAGTTCGGACACGTGCGAGATGATGCCGACTAAACGGTGGCCTTCGGCAAGGGATATGAGCGCATCAATAGCCTGGTTGAGCGAATGTTCGTCGAGCGAGCCGAAGCCTTCGTCCACAAACATCGTGTCCAGCCGAATTCCGCCCGCCGCGGCCTGGACTACATCCGAAAGCCCCAGCGCGAGCGAAAGCGAGGCCTTGAACGATTCGCCGCCCGAAAGCGACTTTACACTGCGCACACTGCCGTTGTAGTGGTCGAGCACCTCAAGCTCCAGTCCGCTCTGACTGCGCAGGTTGTCTGCCGATTTGCGGCGCATAAGCTCGTATTGGCCGCCGCTCATGCGCAGAAAGCGCAGGTTGGCCTTGGCGATTATGCGGTCGAAATAGAAGGTCTGCACGTAAGTTTCGAGCATAATCTTCTCCTTGCCCTGCACGGCGCCGTTGGCCGTATTTGACAGGGTGCGGGCAAGAGTGTACGCATTTTCAGCCGCGCTCAACTCTTCACGGCGGTCGACAATCTCACCGCGCGTGCGCGTATTCATCCTTATGCGGGACACGATGTCCTGCAATAGCCCGTCCAAAGCCGACAACTGTTTCTGCGTACCGTCAATTTCGGCCTGAAGGGCGGCGGCATCGACATCTTCACCGTGCGAAAGCTGGGCGGTGATGCTCTTTATCTCGCCGTCGAGCGCGTTGAGCGCCGCTTCGAAGGAAGAAAGCTCTGTCTTTGCGCGCTCCAGGCTGTCGTCGTAGGCCTTCTTCTCGCCCTTCAGCGCGGCAATTTTCCGGTCAAGTTCGGCCTCGGTCGCAAACGGCAGACCCTTTGAAAGGTTGGTCACATTTTCGCGCGCCGCAGCAAGGCGGGCCTCGCTCTCGGCCAGTCTGCCCTGCGCCGCGGCAACGGCCGCATTGAGGTCGTTCAACACGCCTTCGTCGGCGGATATCTGCTTATCAATGCGCTTTTTATCCTCGCAAGCTGCCCTGAGCTTTGCAAGTTTAGCGTTCGCCGTCTCCAGCTCTTTATTGACTTGTTCTATGCTGTCCGCAACCACGGTTTTCAGCTCCTCACCCTCAAGTCCCAACGCGGCCGACGCCGACTTAAGCTCGCCTTCGGCCGACTGCACGCGCGCGTTGAGTCCGCCCGCGCTCTTGCTGGCACTCTCCCTCTGCGCGGAGAGGCGGTCGAGCTCGGCCTTCATCTGGTTGAGCTGACTTTCGGAGGGGGCGCCTTCTGCACACTTTGCAGGCGAAGGATGGGTGAGCGAGCCGCACACGGGGCAGGGCGCGCCGTCCGAAAGGGCAGAGGCGAGTATGCCCGCCTGGTTCTTCAAAAATGTATCATATGCGCCGTCGTACTGCGCGCGCTTTTGCGCGGTGGCGGCGTGAAGAGCGCTGAACTCCTCCTGTGCGCTGGCACACTGTTCCTTTATGCGCTCCAGCGCCTCCATTCGCGCAGATATATCCCTTAGTTTTCGCTTCTTTTCCGTGGCGGCTTCAAGGCTCTGTTCCTGACGGACGAGCTCGGTTTCAACATCCTCCAACTTACTGCGGAGCGCGCGGTTGCGCTCCAGCGCGGCCGAAGTTTTGTCAAGGTCATCCTTTTGCGCGGCCAGAGTATTTTTGCGCTCCTCTGTCTTTGCGGCCAGGTCGTTGCAGAGCACCTGAGCCTGAGTGAGTGCGGCATACTGCGGCACCAATCCTTCAAAACGGATAATGTCGCGCGCAACATTATCCATATGTTCGCCCTGCTCTATGAGCTCGTTGCGGCGCGCCGCGGCCCGTTCTGCCGCCAGGGCCGTTTCGCCACGCCTGTTCTGTGCCGAGGCAAGCTGGCTCCGCTGGCCCTGCCTTATCTGCGCCGAGGCGAGCTTTGTCTTTGCGTCCGATAGTTTTGCGTTGAGCCCGTTGCGCGCAGTCTCCAGCGTGCCTTTTTGGGCTTCGTCGGCACATATTATGCGGTCAATCAGCTCCAAAGCATCATCTGCCGAGGCGGCCGAGGTTTTGATTTCCTGCGCGCGGTCGTAAAATTGACTGTCGGCAGGGCACTCCAGCCGGCGGATTGACGAGCTGAGCTGTTCGGAAGCGCTCCTCATTGCGCGGTCTGCCTCCGAGGAAGCCGCGCGGAGCTCGTCCTGCAGGGTTTTGAAGTTGGACGTGCGGAATATATCGCGGAATATCTTCTGCCGCTCCTCCGTGCCCGCGTTTAAAAGGCGCAGAAAGTCGCCCTGCGCTATCATTGCAATCTGCATGAACTGCACGCGGTTAATGCCCAGGATTTCGACTATTTTTGAATCGACATCCGAGCGGCGCGTTAAAAGCGTGCCGTCGGGCAGGGTGAGCGCGGCCTCTGCCTTGCGCTCGGTGAACCCATCGCCGCGCTTTGACGGGCGCATATATGTGGGGTTACGCCTTATGAAATAGGTCTTGCCGCTACTTAAAAAGGTAAGCTCGACCTCTGTGGGGGTGCTATCTGCGGCATATTTTGAACGCAGGCCGTCCACCTCCCTTATGCCGCCGCTCGGCTCGCCGTAGAGCGCGAAGGTTATGGCGTCGAATATGGTGGTCTTGCCCGCGCCCGTATCGCCCGTGATGAGGTAGAGCCCCTCTTCACCCAGCGCCGACATATCTACCTCGATGCGCCCGGCATACGGCCCGAAGGCCGACATTACAATTTTCAGCGGCCTCATTTTGCGCCCTCCCATATGTCTGAAATGAGTTTGCCGACGAGCGAGCTCATCTCCTCCGTCATCTGCCTGCCGTTCTGCTTTTCGTAGAGCTCGGCAAACAACTCCAGGGGCATCTTATTCGAAACGTCGCCGCCCTCGCCTAAGTCTGCCTCGGCGCGCGTACGTGAATTGTCGTACTCAAGCGCCATTAAATTGGGGTAAAAATAGCGGAGCTTGGCCGCGCCTTCGGGGATGTCCTCCTCGTCGGTGAGAACTATTTTAAAGTAGTTGTCGCGGTTTTGGCCGTCGACGAACGATTTTGCCGTAACTGCGGCATATGTGCCGTGCAATTGCACCCAGTCCCGCCTGGGCACGAGGTCAACCGTTTTGACTTCAACCTCGCCCTTTGCGCCCATTTCAACAATTGTTGCGCTCTTTTTGTGGTTTGCCTCAGAAAAGGAATATTTGAGCGGCGTGCCGCAGTAGCGCACGGTCTCCCGCCCGATCTTCTGGGGGCCGTGAATGTGGCCGAGGGCGACATAGTCGAACCCTTCGAATACCGAGCCGTCGACATTGTCGGCACCTCCGACGGAGATTTCCTCTGACTGGGAGCGCACCGCGCCCGTTACAAACTGGTGGGTGACGAGTACATTGCGCGCCGAAAAGTTAACGCCCATGTGCTTTATGGCCGCGCGGACGGCGTCGGTATAGCTTTGAATATCCTCATTAGGGAAGGCGCGCGCGACGTTTGCGGGTTTGACAAAGGGAAGAAGGTAAAAGTTGGCCTCCCCCCACTCATCCTTTAACTGTACAGGCGCCGTTGCTCCGCCGTATGCAGGGGAGATGTAAATACCGCTGCCGCCCAACAGCCCCGAGGCGAAGGAGAGGCGCTCGGCCGAGTCGTGGTTGCCGCTGATAATCAGCACCGCCACATTCATTTCAGCGAGCGCGCACAAAAAGCTCTCGAACAATTTCATCGCCTCGACGGGCGGAACGGGCTTGTCGTACACGTCGCCCGCGATGACGACGGCGTCGGGCGTCTCGGCCTTGACGATGTCCAAAATTTTATGTAGTATGTAGTCCTGCTCCTCCGTCATAGAAAATTCGTTGACGCGCTTTCCAAGGTGCAAATCGGACAGATGCAAAAATTTCATAAAACTCCTTTAATGTTGCCATTATACCACATACCGCGCCTTTTTTCAACCGCCAAAGGGGCTATATACGTTTAAATCTGTATTATCTGTTTTAAAATTATTTGTATTAATTGTATTATTTATATTAACTGTATTATTAATATAAGTGTCATCAGCGCAGTTGACAAATTAAAGAGCCTGGTTTATTATAGTGTATATTATTATAAAAGGGCGTTTTAAGGACGGCGTGCAATGAAAAACTATGTTTTAAAGATAACTCTGCGCAACAGCGACATAAGCCGCACGGTTGCAATACCCGCGGATTACGGTTTTTTTGATCTGCACGACGTGATAGCCATCACCTTCGGCTGGGAGGATTATTTTTATCATCAGTTCAACGCGGGCGGCACGGTGATCGTTGACGACGCCAACGAAGACATCGACCTTCTGCCCGACAGATTCAAGTACGAATACGAGGCCAACCTGGAATTCTTTTTGATGAACGTAAAAAACTTCACATACACCTACGATGTTGAACAGCCCTGGGTGCACGACATCGAGGTTGAGGGAGTTTTAGAGGAGGGCTTTGACCACCCCGTGCTGCTGGAGTGCGGCGGGCGGATGATTGTTGAAGACCTTTTGGATGACGACACCACAAGCGTAACGCTGGGCGATGCGCCGGACAAGGACGAGCTAAACCTCATTCTCGATCACACCTTTTTGGGCTGAACGCAAGTCACCCATTTACTCCCTATTTACCGACTATTTTATTAAAAACGCGCGGCGGCAATATTCACTGAATATTGCCGCCGCGCTACACTCTTGTACAGACTATATTATGGGAAGGAAAAAACTTACACTCTCACGCCTTCAATGCGGGCAGGGTTAGAGTAAAACGTATGGCCTTACCGCTTTCCTCTGCAATATTTACGGGCGCGGAAGCAATGTCGGCGGTGAGACTGCCGCCCATCTGTTCGGCAAGGCTCTTTGCAATGGTCAGGCCCAGCCCCGTGCCACCCATACTGCGCGAGCCGTCGGCCATATAAAACCTGTCGAAGATGTGCTCCAGTGTGTTCTCGGTCAGCCCTTCGGCGTCGTTTTCAAACACGGCGACGGCATTTTCGCCCACCCTATCGAATGTCAGCAAAAAGAATGTGCGGGCATAGCGCGCCGCGTTCTGAATGAGGTTGACAATTACCCTTTCGAGGGCGGCACTGTCCGCAAGCACTTTTACGGGATAATCGCAAAACGAAGTATCAACCTTCAGCCCCTTGCCTTCGAGCATAACACAGTTATCGGCAAAGGTTTCGCGGAGCAGTCTGCCGGCGTCCAGAGGGGCGGGCTCAAGCGTGTAATCGTCGGCGATTATACGCGAATATTCGTAAAACGCCGCAATGAGCTTTTGCATTGACCGGGCCTTGCGAAGCACCACTTCCATAGTCTGCCCGTCCGGGCCGTCGCGCTCCATTACCTTGAGATAGCCTATAATTACGGTCAGCGGCGTGCGCAGGTCGTGACTTATCGCCTCTATCTGCGAGCGGAACTCGCGCTCGCGCGCGGCATAGCTTATGCGCTCCCTGCGTATGCGTTCGAGCGTATTATTTACGGTGTTCATAAAAGCGCCCAGCTCTCTGTCGGGTGCAGGCAGGCGCAGAACGTAGTTTTCGGTTATATGGCCGTTAATGTCCTTAAGCTCCGCATCGGCCTTGCGTATGAACGAGCGCAGAAGATAAAAGCGCGCGGCAAAATAAATTGCAACGACCGCCGCAACGGCAAACAGAATTATAAAGACCATAAAACCTCCGCATAACGCAATTAACCGCGGCATATTGCGCGGTCAATTACAATTTTATATTTCTTTCCTTCTCAAAAGCAGCCAGCCGACGACGGCAAAGATGACTATGCCCGCCGCGCCTGAGATGAGGCATTTTTCAACGCCCTCTTTGGTCTGCCAGAAAATTTCGGTGGCGCCCTGCATATCCATAAAAGTCATGGGCATCCACTCTGCCATTTTCGCAAAGAAATCGACCTGATAGCCAATCCAGCGGCAGACATAGGGCACGAAATAGTAAATAACCATCCATATGGCTATACCGAGCACGCCCTTGCTTGTGACGTTTGCGCACACAATGGCCAGCACCATCGCCGCTATTGCGGGCAGAAGAACGCACAGAGCTTCGCGCATGACCTCGGACGAGGGAATTGTAGGGTCATACTTTAAAAAGGCATATGCGCTTGCAAAGTACACCGCCAGGGTTGCCAGCATTACAAACAGGCAGAATGTAAGGCTTATGATAAACTGGCCCAAGAGCAGTTTCTCGCGGGATATACCGAAGGCAACGGCATTTTTGAGGGTGCCGTTCTTGCCCAGATCGTCGTACAGAACATATACGAGTATGGGCGCCGCGCACACAAATATTGTGGGCAGTTGCATTAAAAACTGCATTGAAAAGGACGTATTTGCATAGGCGAACGAGGGATTTGCCGCCCCGATTATAGCCAGCCCGCAGTTGACTAAAAGGGCCAGACCCAGGAATATGCCCAAGGTAATGTAGGTTGAAAGGCTGTGGGTGACCCTGTAAAATTCGCTCTTTATATAGTTAAGCATCGCGCCTGCCCTCCTTGATGTTCATATAGTAGTCCTCAAG
>DVNU01000086.1 GCA_018714165.1 Candidatus Coproplasma excrementipullorum
AGCAAACACAACGCGCTCGGGCACGTTTATGGTGATGAACGTAAGGGTTTCGTCGGAAGGGTCGCTCTCCTGGGTGAAAGTACCGTAATACTTGGTGACTTTCTGGCCGCGGTCGTTGGCGGTTGCTTCATTGGTGGGAACGCCCTGCCCGAAATTTACGTTCGAGAACATTATCTCGTTCATAGTAAGGCAATAGGTGCCGTCGCTGTAAGTTTCAAGCGTCTGTGCCTTATAAGTGGCGTAGTAATAGTTGTAAGTCATCTCGGGGGGCATACCCGTCGCAAAGTTCTGATATTCGTATGTATTGTTAGAAAGATACTCGCCCGTAAGGGTAGCGCCGCCGCCCGAGCAGGCCGCAAGGCTTACAGTTGCAATTACCGCCGCCGCGGCGCAGGCCGCAGCCACAACAAGTTTTTTGAGTTTCATAATTTTTTCCTCCTTGAATTTTGTAAATAAAATACAAAAGTTTTTTGTTACGCACATTATAAATTGCGCAATTTGCAAAATCAATACAGTATACCCGAATAGCGCCGCAGCATACGCGAATAGCGTTGTTCCGTTAAAAACAGGTCGCCTGTCGGCAGTTTAATACGCATTTACCCTACATTCCTTAAATGCAGGGAGGGCTGCCGTAAGACAGCCCTCCCTCCGCGGATAAAAGAGCAATATATTAAGGGGTAACCGTAATAGTGTAACTTCCTTTGGCGAGCGCCACAACGTTGAAGTCGCCGTCTTTTGTAACTGTGGCAGAACCCGCGGAAACAGCGCCCCACGAAGCGGGGATATACAGACTGCCCTCCGCGTCTATCGCCTCCACGATTATCGTAACCGTGCCGTCCTGCTCCCTCTCCATACTGTAAGAAAGAGTTCCCTCGGGCGTAACCACGCTCATCGAAAGCGAAGAGAATACGTCGGTGAGGCGGATGGAATAACTTCCGTAGCCCGCAGATTCGGGCGAAATGCCGCCGAAGTATTTTGAAAGCACGGTGAGCGAGCCGCCCGTCCAGCCGTGGTTTATGGTGCCCGCGTCCTTTTCCCAAAGCTCCCACAGCGTGGAATCTTTGTCGTCTATCATAGGCTGATAGCGCGTGAGCATTCGGGTGAGGCAGGCTTCGTATTCGCCCATCAGGCAGAGCGCCTCTTCGACGAATTTCTCCATATAGGGGCTTGCCCCGTAAGTTGTGGTGAGCACGTTCAGAATTTCGTCGTACATGTCCTCTTCGGCAAGGCCGCTCACCACCGCCATTGCGTTTGCCCTGTCGTCGTATGCGGTGCCTGAGCTGTATCCTCCCTGCTTTTTAAACTTTGCAAACCCCGCCGCAACCTTCTGAATTCTTTCGGTGAAGAAGGCTTCGTCAGAGGATATTCCCAGCGCTTTTGCAAGTTTCTGCGTTGAAGAAAGCGCATAGTAATACCAGCAGTTTTGCAAAACTTCGGCGTCTGCGCCGTCGCCCCAGTCAACCCACATAAACGTTCCGTCGCGGTAAACTATACTGCCGTCGTCGTTGAGTTCCCACAGTTTGAGGTAATTTACTGCCACGGGATAGAACAGCCTTACCGTCGCTTCATCGCCGGTATACAGCAGATATTCGTATACCGAAACGAGGAAATTGAGCGTTTGAACGGGATTTTCGTTGGTGGCAAGACTGGGCGAACGCAAAGGTATGCAGTTATCGGTCTTGGTCCAGCCGATTATATTGAGAATGGTCTTTTTTGTCATCGCCCACGAATTTTCGTCGAGCGAATAGAACGTTTCGCCTATCTGGTTGGCGGCGTCGCCGATATACGGAGAACGCTCCCTTTCGGGGCAGTCCATATAAGTATCGCGCATACAGATAAGCAGGGTGTTTACCGCCTTTTCCCACAGCGTGTTCACGTCCTCGTTTTCTGTGACGAACGAACCCGAACGCTCGCTGTCGTATCCGCTGCGACGGTAGCCTATTTTTGTGAACGTTATTCCGGCGGGGGCTTCGATTATGAGCTGCGAGCCGCTGCGCCAGGGCAGACTTTCGTAAGTCTGCGCGCCCCCGGCTGTTACGTAGTCGTCGCGGAAGGAATCTATGCCCTGGCTGGTGAGCGTGTTGGTATAATACGTGAACCTTAACCCGCTGCTTTCGGCCGTCAGTTCGAAGTAAGGACTGAACTGCATATTTTCGGGCAGGTCTATCGTAATTATGGTATCCTGCGTGAGCTTCTGCCCGATATATTCGCTTTCGAGAAAGGTATACTCTTCGTCAAACTTCATAAGAGGAATGACCGAGAGATATGTATCGTTGAAGGGCTGAGCGCCTGCCTCCGCCACTACCGTAGCATTCTCCCACGAAGAATCGTCGAAATCGGAAGCGGTATAGTCGCCCACGCTTTCGCGCGCGTCGTAATAGACGTTCCATTCGGCAAGCATAGAAGACTGCGAATAGTTGGGCCAGTCGGCGCCGAGTAGCCACTGATTGCGGTATGCGCGCAGTCTGTTTGCCTTGAAAGACGAATCGGATACGACGGTGACGTCTCCCGCCTGCATTTGGAAAAGCAGCCACGCTTTGCCCGGGTCAACGCTTGAATTGCCGCCGCGGCCGTTGTACGATACCAGAATTACCAGAGTATTTTCGCCCTGTTTGAGGTAGTCTGCAAGGTCAACCTGCTCGTAAAACCCGTCGTATGGGGTGGCGCCGCGCTTGCTGGCTCCGTCGAAAACCGCCAGCTCTTCGTTCATCCACAGGTAGTACTTGCTCTCCGCCGCGATGTTTGCGACGGCCTCTGCGGGAACCTTGTCAAGACTGAACGTCTTGCGGAAAGCGACGTAAGAGTTTACAGAAGTGGTGCTTGCCCATATCCACTTCGCTCCGTTCCAGTCTGTCTTTTTATACTCTTCGAGCGAGGTATAATAGGCGAGGTCGCTTCTGTCTACGGGCTGTTCCTCCGTCGGGTCTTCCTCTACGGGAGGTTTTTCGTCGGGAGGCGGCACCTCCGTGCCCTCGTCGCAGGCAGCAAGTATGCCCAGCCCCATAACGCCGCACAGTGCAAGCGCCGCTATTTTTAAAAATATCTTCTTCATAATGCATCCGCCTCGCAGTTAATTACTTTGTAAGCGGAGTTATATCTTCGCACGTGAATACTACGGCATCAGGGAGGAACTTTTCCTCATATTCAACGGTAGCCTTGGTGCCGTTTATAGTAGCCGTATAAACTTTGGTTGTTTCCTTTGCGTCTACAAATTTAAGTACACCATTCTGGTAAGTCCAATTAAACTTAACGGTGAGCGCGCCGCCGAATACAGATGCATTTGCCGTTCCGTCATCAAGCACCGTAAGTGTAGCCCCGTCGGCCGCAGTGAACGTTACAAGCACCTGCGCCGGTACTATTGCAGATATATCGTTGCAGACAAATGTGTCGCTTAAATCGTATGTTCCATAAGAAGCCGTGTAAGTAACGGTAGCTT
>DVNU01000087.1 GCA_018714165.1 Candidatus Coproplasma excrementipullorum
CTTTTATTAATTTTAATTTATTAATTTTTAAATATTGTGCGTCCTTGTGAATAGCACGTAATTTTATGCGCACAATAATTGTATGCGTTATTCCGAAAAGCTAAAAAAGGGGTTACTGGCTCTGCTGTGCATATTAATTTGCTGCATTTCTTTTTCGACGGTTGTAATCTATGCCGACGAAAGAGAGATATACCTTGGCGGTTTTGCGGCCGGTTTTGTGCTCAATACAAAGACGGTGGAGGTTGTGGGGCTGTGCGACGTGCTGTCCGATGAAGGAATCTGTTGTCCCGCGCGTGACAGCGGCATCAAGACGGGGGACGTAATCGAAAAGATAAACGATATGGAAATTGATGCTGTGGGGGACCTCAATGAAGCGCTCAGCCGTTCCTATAAAAATTACACGGCGACAATACTGCGAAACGGCGAGAGCATTACCTTAAACATCAATCCCGTTACAGACAAGGCTTCCGGCCAGAAGAGGCTGGGAATGCTGGTTAAAGACAGCGTAAACGGTATAGGCACTGTGACCTTTGTAGATAAATCTTCAAACGTCATTGCCTCGCTGGGACATCCAGTCACAGACAGCTTAAAGAACATAATGGAGATAAACGGCGGAACGATTTACACCTGCGCAATCTACGGCGTAAAGAAGGGGCTGCGCGGCAATCCGGGGGAACTAAAAGGGAGCATTGAAAGCAATTATATGATAGGCGCAGCGACAAAAAATTGCAGCTGCGGCGTGTTCGGCGAAGTATCATCCGAACTTGACACATCAAATTTACAAAAAATCAAGACGGCCAACATAGGCGAAGTGCAGATGGGCAAGGCAACGATTTATTCAACCGTGGCCGGGAACCAGACTGAGGAATACGATATAAGCATAGTAAAGGTGGACGCTTTCAATAAAGACAACCGCAACTTTGTGATAAAGATAGACGATGAAGAACTCATCGACATTTCGGGAGGCATTGTGCAGGGCATGAGCGGAAGTCCCATTGTGCAGAACGGTAAACTCATCGGTGCGGTTACGCACGTATTTGTAAACGACCCGACAAGGGGATACGGAATAGCGATAGATAAGATGCTCAATTCATATTAATTGAAAAATCCTCATATGAATTTATATGAGGATTTTATCTTTTAAAGAAATTAAATGGGATAAAAACTACATAATCTGGCTTATTGTTGCCTTTTTGCTAGCTATTATATGTGGCATAGTACTATTTAAAATTGCAGATATAGGTACATTTTTTGCCGATTATGCCCAAGTTTACGTTGTTTGCGTGTTTGAATTTGATAACGGAAAATTGTTGCTGTCACATCTTTTAAGAGAGTTATGCTATCTGTATGCATTTTTTGCGATAGCGTATTTTACAAAATTCAAGGTGCTCACAGCGATCATTTTGTTCTTCAGAACGCTCATCTGCGTATTTTACTGCGCCGTGATGTTTTCCGTCCTCGGCTTCGGCGGGGTCATGGCTGCGCTGATTATCTATATTCCCACATTTATCGAATCAGTTCTTTTCTGTTATTTTGTTGCGGAGACCTGCCGCATAGTCAGCAAAAACTATGTGTACTTCTGGCCTATGACACTGGCACTCTTGAACTGCGTATTTTTGCTTATTATGCTTAACGTCGTGTTCAGACTGCTGATTGTTATCATATAATACGATTAATACGATATTCGTAACGCGATTAAGCCATTGCGTATAAGAGTCTGAATAAAACTTTGCGATTGCGACAAAATAATTGTATGAAAAAGTTTATAGCTGTTGCGCTTACCGTTGCGTCGTGTGCGGCGACTGCGGCGGGTGCGCATTATTCGGATGTTTCGGCGGACGAGACATCCCTCACGTCTGGTTGCAAAAGCGCCTGTCTTATGGACGCATATTCGGGAGAAATTATCTATGAGGAGAACGCCGAGGCGCGTATGCCCATTGCCAGCGTGTGCAAGGTAATGACGTTGACGCTGTGCTTTGACGCCGCAAAGAGAGGGAAACTCGATATGGACGGGCAGATAACAGTCTCCGACCGCGCGGCGGGAATGGGTGGTTCACAGGTCTTTTTGCAGAGCGGGCTGAGCTATTCCGTCTCCGAACTTATAAAGTCCGTCGTCGTTTGTTCGGCAAACGACAGTTGCGTTGCGCTCTCGGAGGCTATCTGCGGCAGTGAAGAAAACTTCGTCGCCGCGATGAACGAAAAGGCAGAAGAACTTGGGTGCTCAAATACCCTTTTTGCCAACTGCACAGGACTGCCCAAGGACACGCAGTACTCCTGCGCCAAGGACGTAGCTGTAATGTTTGCCAACCTCATAGACAATGAGGAGTACTTCAAGTACAGCAAGATCTGGCTGGAGGATTTCGCTCATCCCGACGACCGAACGACTTCAATCACCAACACAAACAAGCTGATCAGAAAGTACTCTTACTGCGACGGCGGCAAGACGGGCTTTACCAACGAGGCAGGCTTTTGTCTCGCGGCCACAGCGGTGAAGGACAATCTTCGTCTGGTCTCGGCAGTGCTTGGCGGCAACACCAGCGACGACAGGTTTGATTCGACGGTAAGCCTCTTCAATTACGGCTTTGCCAACTTCGCCAATAAAATGGTGCTCGACAAAAATGTCAACCTCAACGATAAACTGCCCGTAAGCATGGGCAAGAAGGAGAGCGTCAGCATCCGCCCCGAACGCGACAGCTTTGTGTTCTGCAAGCGGGATGCCAACCCCGAAATCACCTTCAATGTTATTACTTCCCAATCTAAGGCGCCGCTTGCTAAAGGTGATAAGGTGGGCGAAATAGAGGTGTACAAGGACGGAATTCTGTACGATACCGTCAATCTTGTCTGTGCAGAGGAGGTTGAGCGCGCGAACTTCTTCGACAATTGGCATAAAATTGCTGAAAATTGGGGTGTCTAAAACATCGCTCAACTATATGTTGTGTAAATCATTTGACTAAATTTGCGACCTTTGGTAAAATAATTATAAATTATTTT
>DVNU01000088.1 GCA_018714165.1 Candidatus Coproplasma excrementipullorum
AATGATCGGACGAGTACTGACTGAGCCACTCCACGAGATTGAGCTCACAGCCCTGGAAATACTCGTTGTTATTTTCGGGAAAATAGGACAGCGATATCGTCTTACCCCATCTGATTACACCGGAATCGGGCTGGACTTTGCCTGTGAGAATGTCGTACAACATGGAAATTGTAGTTGACTTGTCGCTGACGATGCCTATCTTCTCATTTTTCTGAACAGTGAAAGAAACGTCGGAGAAATACCCCTTCTTGGTAAGACTCTCCACCATTAAAATTTCGTTGCCTATCTCCTTTTCAAATTTGAAATCGATGTAAGGATATTTGCGGAGAGAGGGTTTGAAGTCGCTTATCGTCAGTTTTTCAAGCTCCTTCTTCCTCGATGTGGCCTGGCGCGACTTCGATGCATTTGCCGAGAAGCGGGCGATGAACTCCTGCAACTCCTTGGCGCGCTGTTCGTTCTTCTTGTTTATATCCCTCTGCTGGCGGGCAAGCAGCTGGCTGGTCTCGTACCAGAAGTCGTAGTTGCCGGGCATCATATTTATCTTGCCGTAGTCCACGTCGCAGATGTGAGTGCAGACCTTATTTAAAAAGTGCCTGTTGTGGGATACGATGATTATGGTATTTTCGAAGTCCAGAAGGTAATTTTCCAGCCAGCGCACCGTCTTGATGTCGAGGTTGTTGGTGGGCTCGTCCAGAAGCAGGATATCGGGATTGCCAAAGAGAGCCTGTGCCAGCAGCACCTTCACCTTGCGCTTGGCGTCCAGGTCGGCCATCAGCATATCGTAGCACTCCTCCCCGATTCCTAGGGCGGTCAAAAGAGTCTGTGCCTCATACTCGGCATCCCAACCGCCGAGTTCGGCAAACTCGCTCTCCAGTTCGGAGGCGCGTACGCCGTCCTTTTCACTGAAGTCCTCTTTGGCGTAGAGAGCCTCCTTCTCGTCCATTATCTCGACTAGGCGCCTGTGTCCGAGCATTACGGCGCGCAGAACGGTGACGTTGTCGAAGGCGTTCTGGTTCTGCTGAAGGACGGACATTCTCTCCGTCTTGTCCATCGTCACGTCGCCCTTGTTGGGTTCGATTTCGCCGCTTAAAATCTTTAAAAAGGTCGACTTGCCTGCGCCGTTTGCGCCTATGATGCCGTAGCAGTTGCCTTTTGTGAATTTTAAATTGACGTCCTCGAAAAGTTTTTTACTGCCGTATTGCAGAGATACGTTGTTTACCTGTAACATATTTCCTCCGGTTATTTTGCAAATTGACTGTTATATAATGTGTAATAGAATCCCTGTTTTTGTATGAGCTCATCGTGCGAGCCCTGTTCTATGATATTGCCATCTTTCATCACGAGTATAATGTCGGCCTCCTTTATAGTCGACAGCCTGTGCGCGACTATAAAGCTCGTCCTGCCCTGCATGAGCTTTGCAAAGGCGTTCTGTATGCGCATCTCTGTGCGCGTATCTATGGACGAAGTCGCCTCGTCAAGAATGAGCATGGGCGGCAGGCAGAGCATTATGCGCGTGATGCACAACAACTGCTTCTGTCCCTGGGAAAGATTGCCTCCGTCCTCGCCGATAATGGTATCGTAGCCGTTTTCAAGCTGCATTATAAAGTTGTGCGCGTGTGCCGCCTTGGCCGCGGCTATTACTTCCTCGTCGGTAGCGTCAGGCGCACCTATCGTAATATTGTCGCGTATGGTGCCGCTCTTGAGCCAGGTGTCCTGCAACACCATTCCGTAGTTGCGGCGGAGCGAATGGCGGGTGATGCTGCGCGTATCCAGTCCGTCGACCGTAATTTTACCGCTCTGCGGGTCGTAAAAACGCATCAGAAGATTGATGAGTGTAGTCTTGCCGCAACCTGTGGGACCGACTATGGCCACCCTCTGCCCCGCCTTTGCGGAGATATTCAGGTCGCGTATGAGCGGCTTCTGCGGGTCGTACGAGAAGGTTACACCCTCAAAAGCCACGTCGCCGCGGACGTTTTCAAGCTCCTTTGCATCAGGTGCGTCTGGCGTCTGCGCGGGCTCGTCTATGAGTTCGTAGATTCGCGCCGCACAGGCGACGGCGTTCTGAAGTTCGGTGACGACGCCAGAAATTTCGTTGAAGGGTTTGGTGTACTGGTTGGAGTAGCTTAAAAGGGTGGTCAGCTTTCCTGCCGAAAAGGCCACGGGCAACACCGCAGGGAAGATCAGCGTCAGCGCGCCCGTCAGCGCGACGGCCGCATAGACTATGCTGTTTACAAAGCGCGTGCAGGGATTTGTGAGAGACGAATAGAATATCGACTTTAACGAGGCCTTAGTAAGATCCTCGTTTATGACGTCGAACTGCTTCTGGTTTTCATCCTCACGGCTGAAGGCCTGCACAACCTTTAAATTGTCTATCATCTCCTCCACAAAGGCGGTCTGTTCGCCGCGTATGCGGGAGGTCGCAATGAACATAGAATAGGTTCTGGTGGCGATAAAGCGCGCAACAAAGAGGGACAGCGGCGTTATGAAAAAGACGATGAGCGCTATTATCCAGTTGAGCGCAAGCATGAGGGCGAGCGTGCCGATTATGGTAAGAACGCCCGTAAACAGCTGGGTGAAGCCCATCAGAAGGCCGTCTGCAAACTGGTCTACGTCGGCTATGTTGCGGCTGACGATGTCGCCGTAGGAATGAGAGTCGATATAGTTCAACGGCAGAATCTGAAGATGGGCGAACGCCTCAGCACGGATGTCCTTTACCACTTCATAGGTAATGCGGTTGTTGATTATGCTCATCAGCCACTGAGCGATGCATGTTGCCGCGATGACACAGCCGAGCAGAATAAACTTGTAGACCATCCCGTCGAAATCGACGTTACCCGGCTCAAGAATGAGGTCTATGACGTCGCCGAAGATTATGGGCGCCCACAGGTTGCCCGCAACGGTGACGAGCGCAAGAATTATAGTCAGAGCTACCAGCGCGCGATAGGGCCTAATCTGTCTTAAAACGCGCTTGTATACATTTTTCTTGGAGAGTGCCGCCATAGCTTAAGCCCCCTCCTTCTGGTATTGAGAATAGTGAATTTCTCGGTAGAGTTCACAGCTTTCAAGCAACTGCTCGTGCGTGCCCAAACCTACGAGATGGCCGTTGTCGAGCACCAGAATTTTATCGGCGTTGCGTATAGAGCTGGTGCGCTGGGAAACTATGAACACCGTGGGGTTGTAGTCGAGCGTGCGCAAATTTGCGCGGAGCCTGGCGTCGGTTGCATAGTCGAGCGCAGACGCGCTGTCGTCGAGAATGAGAATTTCGGGCCTCTTTACAAGAGCGCGGGCAATAGTCAGCCTCTGGCGCTGACCGCCCGAAAAGTTCTTGCCGCCCTGCTCAACGTATGCATCCAGACCGCCGTCCTTGGAGGAGACAACATCGGAGGCGCATGCGCAGTCGATCGCCTTAATTATCTCCTCGTCGGTAGCGCCTTGATTGCCCCACTGCATATTTTCGCGTATTGTGCCCCTGAACAGCACGGCTCGCTGGGGCACTACGCCGCACAGGTTGCGCATCTTTTCATCACCGGCGTCGTTTACATTCATACCGCCCACACTGACGCTGCCTTCGCTGGCAGAATAGAAGTGCGGAATGAGGTTGACCAGCGTCGATTTGCCTGCGCCCGTGCCTCCTATTACGCCAATCGTCTGCCCTTTTTCAGCCGTAAAGCTTATGTCGGTGAGCGCGTTGGCGCCGTTTGTGTAGCGTGCGCAGACATCCCTGAATTCAATGTAATGCCCGCCCGCGGCGGCAACAGACTCCTTGGGCTGAGAAATTTCGCAGGGCATTGCAAACACCTCGTTCACTCTGCCCGCACAGGCGAAGGATTTTGTTACTGTTATGATGAGGTTTGCAAGCTTTATGAGCTCAACTAAAATCTGCGCCATGTAGTTGTAAAGCGCGATCACGTCGCCCTGCGACAGCGCGCCAGAATTTACCTCTATGGCGCCCGTGTTAAGCAGAATTATTGTTCCTACATTAATTATAGCATATGTGAGCGGGTTCATGAGCGCAGAAATGAGCCCCGCAAATTTCTGCGAAGCGCACAGCGCGCCGTTGCGCTCGTTGAAGGTCTTTATCTCCTCTTCCTCCTTGCAGAACGCGCGGAGAACCCTTACGCCTACGAGAGTCTGGCGGGTAGAGGCAGTAAGCCTGTCCAGATTGGCCTGCGATTTTTTGTACAGCGGTATGGTCATGAGCATTATGCCGAACACAACCACGCACAGCACGGCTATCGTTATGGCAAACACGGTACCGGCGGCCACGCTTATTGTAAAGGCCAGTATCATTGCGCCGAACACTATGAAGGGCGAGCGCATAAACAGGCGCAAAACCATATTGACGCCCGACTGGATCTGGTTTACGTCGCTGGTCATGCGCGTTATCATGCGCGAGGTGCCAATACCATCTATCTGTGAATAGGAAAGCGACTGCATTTTTGCAAACAGATCGCTGCGCAACTCCTTTGAAAAACCCACTGCGCTCTTTGCGGCAAAGTACTGGGCCGTTACAGAACTTATAAGCCCCACTACGCCCAGCCCAACGAGGACGAGACACATGCTTACCACATAGCCGGCGCCTCTGCCGCCGTTGACGCCGTCGTCGACGATGGACGCCACTATGAGAGGCACTATAAGTTCGAAGGCGGCTTCAAGCAACTTGAAAAAAGGTGCAAGAATGCTCTCCAGCTTATAATGCCTGAGATACTTCAATAATTTTCTCATAGGAAAATTATACCAAAGCACACATAAAAAATCAAACGTAATTGAATTTATTTGCAATTATTCTCGCCGTTTGATAAAATTTAATTATGGCTTACGAGTTATATTTAAAGAAAAACGAAGAAAAGCGCATTGTTGCAGGTCACAGCTGGGTGTATGCAAACGAAGTTGCGCGCATAGAAAATAAGGATAAAAACGGCTCCCTTGCCACAGTGTACTCCAACGACGGGCGGTTTATCGGCAAGGGGTATATAAACCATGCCTCCAAAATACTTGTACGCATCTTTATCCGCGGCAACGAGGACGACGGCAAGGAGCTCTATTTAAAACGCATAAAGGCCGCCGACGATTACCGCAAAAAACTGGGCTACGACAACTGCTACAGAATGGTTTTTGCCGAAGCCGACGACCTGCCCGCACTCATCATAGACAGGTACGGCGATGTGCTGGTCATGCAGTGCCTCTCCCTCGGCATAGATATGCGCAAAAATATGATTGTCGACTGTCTTAAGGAGTTGTTTGCCCCTACAGGAATTTATGAGCGCAGCGATGTGGCCGTGCGCAAAAAAGAGGGCCTGCCCGAAGTCAAGGGCCTTTTGTACGGCGAAGTGGGCGACTATGTGGAGATATGCGAAAGCGGCATAAAGATGCTAGTAGACGTCAAAAACGGGCAAAAAACGGGCTATTTCCTCGACCAGAAGGAAAACAGATACGCCGTAAGAAGATATTGCAAAGGCGCCGAAGAAGTGCTGGACTGCTTTTGCAACAGCGGCGGTTTTTCGCTCAACGCGGCCACCGTCGCAAAGAGCGTGACGGCCTGCGATATATCTCAGCTCGCACTCAAAAATGTTGAGGACAACGCCGCTCTGAACGGCTTTAAAAATATAAAGACGCTGTGCGGCGATGTGTTCGAAGTGCTCCGCACATTCAGGCAGGAAAAGAAACAGTTCGATGTGGTAATACTCGACCCTCCCGCCTTCTGCAAGAGCGCCGACCAGATTAAGGATGCCTACCGCGGCTACCGCGACATCAACGCCACGGCGATGAAGATAGTCAAAAGCGGCGGATTTTTGATAACCTGCTCGTGCTCGCACTATATGACCATGCCGCTGTTTGAAAAGATGCTCATAGAAGCCGCGCGACAGTCCGGGCGTGTTGTGCGCTCGGTTGAGGTCAAAACACAGGCCCCCGATCATCCGTCCCTGCTCTGCGCCGATGAGACACAGTATTTGAAATTCTTTGTATTGCATATAAAGTGATTTCCCCACTTCATTTGCGCAGCCTTAAATCGTCTTTAAATTTAACCCTTCTCGGATCCCCCTCTGCACGGCTTATTGCCAGATTTTTGAGATTGAATATACTGCTCCAGACTGTTTTGAAATGCGGGTCATTGTACTGACACATAAATCCATAGTCGCCGCTTAAAAGTTTTTGCACGTCTTCAATGACATTTTCGCCTGAAAAAGTCGGAACGGTGCGCATCACGACGTTATAGCGTTCTCTTGAATTATATACGTCGCCGTCGGAAAAATCGTAGCTGCGCATTTCATCTGAAGTAAAATTATTGACCGTGCAGACAATCTTTACGCCTGAAGATTCAACAGGCCGTCTTATACGTTTTATGTGCGGCGTGCACTCAACAACTGCCATCTCGCCCGTTCTGTCTGCCAAAAGGATATTGCAGTTAGAGGAAACGGGCAATTCATGCAATAATTCCAGCGCATTTTCCACGCAATGCGCCTTTTCCAGCAAGTACCGCACAATAAACGGACTGTTAAAGCCCGGTCTTATATCATTCAAATTTGTGGCGACAAATGTCATTGCAACCGCCAGGCCGCAGTCGTTCAAGCCCTCTTCTCCGTTTATAAACGAAGATGTTGTGATGTTGAATCTATGCCCGCCGTCAGGAGAATACAATTCGCTGTTGCTCAATTTTTCCAGATAGGGTGGTAAATCATTGTTTCGCGCATAAATTACATTGCCGTTTTGCGAAAAGGCAAAAGCGGTGCACCCGCGCACTTCCACAGGAACGTTGCGCTCCAGATTATACATACAGCACCCCATACAAAGCAACCAGGACATAAAAGTTTTGTAATCAATCTGTAATGTCCGTGAAAAGCCTTCTGTTTCCAAACATACTTCAGGGAAAAATTGTCGCAGAATTTTTTCGCTCTGAATACCGTGGTTGAGCTGAAAACTGTCCAGTTGCAGAGGAAATTTCACTCCGCACCTGTTAAATATTGTTCCTCTCCTGACTCCCATATCATAATGCTCGCCCTTTAATCTTAGATGATACATAATCCAAGCCTCCGATAACTTTATTTGTGCTCTGAACATAACGTAATAAAAAATTTATGTCAAGCGATAAAATCAAAATAAAATTAACAAATAATAATTATCAAATTCACAAATTTTAAATTATAATAGTTCCGCACTTGTATTGCATTAAAAAGGTAAAAATTATGGATTATATTATTCAACGGCTAAATCCAGCTGAAATACTTGAAGCAATTGAGCTTATATCGCAGACATTTCAGCAATTTGTAGCGCCCGATTACGAGAAGAAAGGCGTTGAAAGTTTTTATAACTTTATCAACTTGGCAGA
>DVNU01000089.1 GCA_018714165.1 Candidatus Coproplasma excrementipullorum
CAGGATATTTGAGAGGCTTTGTCCTTAGTACGAGAGGACCGGGATGAACGCACCTATTGTGCACCTGTTGTCGCGCCAGCGGCACAGCAGGGTAGCGAAGTGCGGATGAGATAAACGCTGAAAGCATCTAAGTGTGAAACTCACCTCAAGATAAGATATCCCATAACATAAGTTAGTAAGACCCCTTGCAGACTACAAGGTTGATAGGTCGGAGGTGTAAGTGCAGCAATGTATTAGCTGACCGATACTAATAGGTCGAGGGCTTGATCTCAACGATTGTTGAGAAGACAAAGAAGAGTTTAAACGAATCCTTACAATAAAGAGATTACAGCTACAATTTTAACGAGCGTAAATAATTGTCTTTGCACAAGATATTTCAATGCTATGCAGTTGTCAGTCTTTTGCCGGAAAAGGCGGGGCTGAAATGTGACTCAACAAGGCAAAGAAAATTGCTTTGCGGGCACACAAAATCATTTATATCGCAGAGATGCGTTATAATACAATTCCGGTGACGATAGCGATGAGGATCCACCTGTTCCCATTCCGAACACAGAAGTTAAGCTCATCTACGGCGAAAGTACTTGACCATCCAAGGTCCGGGAGGATAGCAAGTTGCCGGATTTCAAAAATAAAACACCCACATTCGTGGGTGCTTTATTTTTTCACCACAACTTGCTATCCGACAAGGGAGGACGAGGGCGGATTTCTCAAAACAGTAGATACCTACTGTTTTGCCGCCCGAGATGAGCAAACGCATATGTCCCGCGTTTGCGGTGCCCGAGCAAGGCGATGCCCTTACGCCTTGCGAGAAAGCAAGTTGCCTCGTCGCCGCAATACTACAGTTTTGCGTGAGAATCTTGGCGGGTATTTATCAAAAATCTTTGCAATATGAAGTATCGTATATTATAATTAAAACACATTAACGACTGTAAACTTGGTGATATATGCAGATAATACTTGTTAAAGCGGCAACAGACGACGCGGAAGAAATTCTTGAAATGCAAAAAGCTGCCTTTGCGCCGCTTTTGGAAAAATATAAAGATTTGCGCACTAACCCTGCCGCCGAAAGTCTCGAAACGGTGGAGGATAGATTAAAATCGGCCGATACGGACACATATTTTATTGTGCTTGGTCGTACAAAAATCGGTGTTGTGAGAGTTAAGGTTCAAAATGACATCTGCAATCTCAAGCAGATCTTGATCCTGCCAGAATATCAGGGAAAGGGGTATGCGCGGGAGGCAATTTCCCTTGCCGAAGAAAAATATCCGCAGGCTAAACAATGGGAACTTGACACAATTTTGCAGGAAGAAAGGCTTTGCAGGTTATATACAAACGCAGGGTATATCCCTACAGGTAAAATTGAAAAAATCAATGAGAAAATGTCGCTTATTTATTTTAGTAAGAAACAGTAAACTTAATTAACTCCAATATATGTTAGGGGCAACTGATAAACCGCGGGCGGAGAAAATGTTTTCTCCGCCCGCGGTTTCTTTTGTGTAAATAAAGTTTTCAATACTCCTTTCGGCCGCACAGAAAATCAATCGATACGCCGAAGTAATCGGCCAGGCGCCAGCACTCCAGAACGCTGGGCGCAATAATTCCCTTTTCCCAGCGCGAAAGATTGGCCTGGCTGGTTCCGATCTCCTTTGCCAACTGCCGCTGTGAGATATGTGCGTCCGTGCGCAATTCTGCAATTCTGTTATTTGCAAATGATAATTCCATTAAAATTATTATACATTTTTGTATAATTTTTATTTGACTTATACAAATTTGTATCGTATAATATATTTGATTAAAATAACAGGAGGGAAGTAAATGTCTAGAAAAAGCAAGGCTGTTAAGAAGGCGATGCGCAAGACGATGAGGATTATATTCATCATTGTGGCCGTAATTCTCACGGTTATTGCAGGTGTATGCCTCGGATTCGGCATATCGTGGTTTGCCGACGGTGTGAATACTACGGCCGCTGTGGTCTTAATTATCGTTGGTCTTATTGCCGCCTTTATAGTCTTTAAAATTATCGTTAAAATTAAGGACAGCATATTTTATGAGCGCCATCCCGAAGCGTTAAAGGGAGGGAGCTCGTCCGTGCCCCAATTCAATCCCGTGGCCAACCGCACTGTCGGTTCGGACGGCGAGCTGAAGAAGGAAATCAGAAATGCTCTGCCGTCGGGGTCGTACTATGGCTCGTGGTCGCACGGCGACGTGTACATCGATTCCATAAACGCCGACATTTCGACGAATGGCCGCAGTGTACGAATAAACGGAACATTGCGCTTTACATACACTGCAAGCGGGTCAGAAGATGATGTCGGATATGACATGCGCGACAAGCTCAACGATATTGCAAACTCATTGTCAGAGCGCGTGTTAGAGGCTATAGTAAATTACACCAACTATCATTCGGGCTTTGACGGCAACTGGCGCGTCTCAACAGGCGGGTTAAGGGCACAGCTGGCAGGAAAGTAACTTAGCGACGGGCGACAGAGCAATCGGATAATTGCGCAATGCATAATGCCTGAAAAACTGCACATATTACCTTTACGGAGGTAAATTATATGAAGTTAAATTGCGGCGATACCTGCCCCAAGACCGGCAAGTACAACGTTATTGACGGCAACGGCAAGGTCATTAACAGCATTTACGTCAACGAGGGTGAGACAATGCCCCCCACGCAGTATTCCGACTGCCACTACGAAAGCCAATCATAAAAGGATAAAAAAGGGCGGGCGGCCTGACATCAGGCCGCCCGCCCGAATTTTTTTAATCGCATTAAAAATTCAAATGTGCAGATATGCCCATCGGAGTATGTATATATGTGCCGATGTGTGCACTTAACCATACAATTTGCCGAGGATAAAGTTGACCGGTCGCGACGGCAGTATTTTTGACAGGGCGACAAAAAGTTTATACTTTGCGCCCACAACGCTGTAAACGGGCGGATGCTGTGATGATGCCAGTCTGCATATGGCCCTTGCCACAACTTCGGGCGGCATACCGCCCTGCTCGTCGCGCTCCATCGTTGCAACTGCGCGCCCGGCTCTGTCGCCGTAGGCGGGATTGGTTGAAAGACTCTTTTTGCGCGAGGAGGTGAACTGCGTTTTTACATCTCCGGGCAGAAGGGCGCACACCTTTATGTTGAAGGGCGCCACCTCGTTGCGCAGTGCGGAGGAGAGGGATGACAGCGCGGCCTTGCTTGCCGAGTAGAAGGACTGGAAGGGTATGGCCAGCTGTGCCGCGACCGAACTGACGTTGATTATCGTGCCGCCGCCCCGCTCGCGCATGGACGGCAGAACTTCGCGGATGAAGTTGAGCGCGCCGAAGAAGTTTACGTCGAACAGCCGCTTTACATCTTCGGGATCGCTGTCCTCGATTGTACCCGAAATGCCGCCGCCCGCATTGTTTACAAGTATATCTATGCCGCCGTGTTTTGCAATTATGCGCTCTGCGGTGCGCTTTACCTGTTCGCCGTCGGATATGTCAGCGCAGACGCTTTCGAACCTGTCGCTTTCGTGTCTGGCAACGCATATTACGTGCGCGCCGCGCTCTTCAAACATTGCGGCCGCGGCCAGACCTATGCCCGCCGTCGCGCCCGTAATAACTACAATTTTGCCTTTAAAACTTTTTGCCATATCTGCCCTCCACTCAGGAGATATTATAGCACTGCGGGGCGGACAAAATCAATTGATTGAGGCATATTTGCGTGGCAATTGGAAAAAGAAGGGGAATTTTGTCAAATTCAAGGGCGGGCCGCAGGCACAGTGCCTGCGGCCCGCCCGTATTCAAAACTGAGCGCCTGCAGTTGCAGGGTCAGCGCTGTATGAGCTCGTATTCATAAGTTACGTTGCCGTCGGAGTCGGTTACAGGGGTGACATAGTAGCTCTGAGCGTCTTTACCGGTGCCAGTGCGGAGTATAATTATCTCCCTGCCGCGCACGGTCTCGCGCGTGAAGTACAGCGCCTGATTGTTTCCGTCCTTATTGGCGGTCATCTTAACTTCGGTCTCGTCGTCCTCGCTTTCATATTCGAAGGAGCTCCGCTCAACGCACTGCCCGTCGCGGTATACCGAATAGCTGTATTCCTGCTCGGTCTCGTTGCCCTCGGATTCATAGCTCTGCTCTACGAGCATATAGTCGCCTTCGCCCAAAGTTACGTAGAACTTGGTCTCGCTCTCGCTTTCGTTGCGCTCATTCTCTATCTCGCGCACGCCGCGGATGTCGTAGTCTACGCCCTCGATTACCATTACGCCGTCTATGGAATATTCCTCTTCGTCGTCATCGCGGTCGTCATCGTCAAAATCGTCGTCATAGTGCGCAACCCGGGTCAGGTTGTAGTGCATCCGGTAGGTGTGGCTTTCGCCCTCCATATCGCGGTATGTGAATATGGTCATATGCTCATATTCTTCGCGGTCGGAGGCCTGCTCGGTTATCTCAAATCCGCCGTCGCTCAAAAGAGAGTCCACAAGGGACATATACTTATCGAGCTCGGCAAACTCGTCCGAAGCGTCGTCTGCGGGAGGGGCAGCCTGGTCGTCGAGGGGGGTAGGAACGGGTTCCTGGGGATTTTCGGGGGCGTTCTGCGTTTCGGACGAGATTATCATTCCCGCCGAGGCCGCGCTGAACGCATAGATTGACGAAGTGGTGTTCAGCTCGTCAAATTTCTTGCCGATGCCTGAGCTGTCGGACGGCGAACAAGCCGTAAGGGCCATCGTAGCTGCAAGCGATCCTGCCGTAATCAAACCTATCAATAATTTTTTCATGGTAGTTCCTCCTGTAATTTGCGATAAGCCTTTTTGTTCTGCGGCTTTCACCTATATAACAACGCCCGCGCCCTGTTTGTTGGAAAAATTAAAAAAAAATTTTTGCGGCTATTGACCAACGGCGCCGCAGATGTTATCATTATAATATAATTTGGGCAAAAAAAAATTTTTTATTTGCCAACAATTTTTAATTTTAATTTGTTTTATAGTTAGGAAGAATATGAATACGCACAGGCTGGAACGGCATTTACAGAGGCTGAAAGAGGGCGACAACGCCGCCTTCGACTATATATATGAGCAGACAAACCGCTCAGTTTACTTTGCCGTATTGTACATTGTGCGCGACAAAATGTATGCCGAGGACATATTGCAGGAGACCTACATACGCGCGATAAAATCGCTGGAGCAGTACAGCCCCGGCACAAATTTTACGGCGTGGCTGTGCACGATAGGAAAATCTTTGGCGCTCAACCATATTAAAAAGTACAGGCGGGAGATATCCACGGACTTTGACGCCGACTCCTATAAATACGGTTCGTCCGAAACGCACCTGCCCTTTATATTCGAGCTGGCGGCCAAGGTGCTCGCCGAGGACGAGTACGAAATTTTAATGCTCTGCCAGGTGGCGGGATACAAGCGGCGAGAGGTGGCCGAGATGCTGTCCATACCCATAGGCACCGTCACGTGGAAGAACAACGAGGCGCTGAAAAAGCTTAGAGATCACTTAAACAAGGAGGGCAACGAATGAAGGATGTAAAAAAACTTTTGAAAGAAAGCAGAGCCGACGTTCTGCCCGACGGGAACATTAAGAACAACATCAAGGCCGAACTGGGCTTTGACGGGCGGGAGGTTGCCGTGCAGACTGCTGCGGGCAACACCGTTACTCTGCGCACAAAAAAATGGGTGATTGCGGCGTGCGCGGCCGTTCTGGCCGTGGCCATAGCGCTGTGTATAATAATACCATCGCTGGGCGACAGGGGCGGCCTGCCGGGAGGCGGGTTTATCGACGGCAACAAGTTCGACGGAATAACCGATTCAACGGGCTTCTATGCCTACGGCGCGGCGTCGGTGGGCGCGGTGCTCTCAAGTATGGACGGGGGCGCCGCGGCGCAGGGCACAGTCCGCGCCGCGGCCTCGGCGAGGCTAAGTTTATCGTCCGATTCCTCCCGCGAGGAGAGCATACAGACCGTCAACCGCTATCTCGCCCTTGTGGAGAGCCTGTTATCCGACGGCAACATAACGAGCACGGCCGTCGAGGGCGCGCAGGGGTACGACTACGGAATGACCGTAAGCTACAGCGATCTGCTGGGCGAGAGCGTCAGCTATATAATGTATTACAACGCCGTTCCCCTTGGCACGCAGACGGACGGCGACGAGCGCGAGGACCTCTATTCTATAGAGGGCGAGCTCATCGTCGAGGGCGCAAGCTACCCCGTCGAGGGCCGCTACACTTCCGAAACCGAGGAGGGCGAAGAGGAGAGCGAACTGTACTTCAAGGCCTATACGTCGGACGACAGACAGTCCTGCATCGAGGTCAACCGCGAGAGCGAGGAGGAGACAGAGGACGGCGAAAGTGAGAGCGAATATAAATATATCTATACCCTGTACAGCGGCGGCGAACGTGTGGAGCGCACCGTGGTCGAGTACGAGAGCGAGGAGGGTGAACTCGAATTAAAGCTGACGATAGACAGCGGCGGAGTAAGAGAGGAGCTGTACTTCGAGGACGAGACGGAGGACGGCGAGCGAGTCATCTCCGTGCGCGGCAACATCGACGGCGAGGCCGTTGCCTTCAGGATATATGTGCGCGAAGGGCAGTATCACTACGTCTTTGAGGACGGCGAGCAGGACTATGACCGCTTCGACAGAGACGACGATGACGACGACAGGCGCCGGGTGCGCTTAGTGTGCGTGTGAGCGCGGGAGGGGTAAATGGTAATCTTTATAGGCGGCGCCTCGCATACGGGCAAGACCCTGCTGGCGCAGAAACTGGTGGAAAGGTACAACTACCCCTGTATGTCTATTGACCTCATCAAAATGGGGCTCATACGCAGCGGGGTTACCTCGCTTACGCCCGTCGACGACGAGGCGTTAAAGCCGTACCTGTGGAAGATCGTGTGCGAAATCGCCAAGACAGCGGTGGAGAACGGCCAGAATCTCATACTTGAGGGTGCATACATTCCCTGCGACTGGCAGAAATATTTCAACGCCAAGTACCGCGAGAGTATGCGCGCCTACTTCCTTATTATGAGCGAGGACTACATCAGGCGGCACTGGGCGGACATACTTTCGCACGCCTGCGACATAGAGTTCCGCCGCAGCGACGATTTTTCGGCCGTCATTGCGCTTGCCGAAAACAGAGAGAATCTTGCACTGTGCAAAAAATACGGCACAAATATTATCTTTATAGACGGCAAATACAATGTGCCCGTGCCCGAAATAAGGTGAAATATAATAGCCGGCAAGCCGCGCGGCAGCGCTTTACAAGCGCTGCCGCGCGGTGTATAATTATAAAGTAAACAACCAATAACTTTAAAGCGCCGCCTTTGGCGGCGGCGCGCGGAGAATAGAAATGGTATATGAAGGCATTGAAAATTTAGCGGGCAACACCCCGCTCGTCGCGCTTAAAAATTACGCCAAAGCCGTGCAGGCGGGCGCAAAAATTGTTGCAAAGGCAGAGATGTTCAATCCCGCAGGTTCGGTAAAGGACAGGGTGGCCAGGAACATGATAGACGAGGCAGAGAGGAGCGGTAAGCTCAAAAGGGGCGCAACTATCATCGAACCAACGTCGGGCAATACAGGCATAGGCCTGGCCGCTATCGGCGGTGCGCGGGGGTATAAGGTCATTCTGACCATGCCCGAAACAATGTCCGTCGAGCGCAGAAACCTCATCAAGGCTTTCGGTGCCGAGATTGTGCTCACAGAGGGCTCAAAGGGCATGACCGGCGCCATTGAAAGGGCCGAAGAGTTGGCAAAGACCACCGAGGGCGCGTTTATACCCGACCAGTTCTCCAACCCCGCAAATCCCGCGGCACACTACGCTACCACCGGCCCCGAAATTTGGGAACAGTCGGGCGGCGATGTGGACGTGTTCGTGGCCGGCGTCGGAACGGGCGGCACTATAACGGGCGTCGGCAGGTATCTGAAGGAGCACAACAAAAACGTAAAGATTGTCGCCGTCGAGCCCGCCCGCTCACCCATGTTGTCCAAGGGATATTCAGGCACCCACGGCCTTCAGGGCATAGGCGCGGGCTTTGTTCCCAAGGCGCTGGATACAACTGTTTACGACGAGGTTATAACCGTTACAGAGGAGGAGGCCTACGTCGCTGGAAGGCTGCTCGGCACAACCGAGGGGTTGCTCGCCGGCATATCTTCGGGCGCGGCACTGCACGCGGCAACGCAGCTTTCAAAGAGGGCCGAACTGTGGGGCAAGACCATTGTCGTCCTTCTTCCCGACACGGGCGACAGATATCTGTCTACAGCGATGTTTGCGGATAACCGATAATGCTTTTATGCGGCCGGCGGCAGAAATGCCGCCGGCCGCACATTTTTTGACATTTTATAATTCTTTTGTCCTTTGCACATTGCGGGAAAGTTGTTGTCGGGCAGCCGCATAAAACAGTACTTTAGCCGGTTTGAATAAAGATTATACTTTAGTTTATATTTTTTTGCGCCAGCTGTTGAATATTGTTTTGCTTTGTGGTATAATTAAAAGGTAATAATTTACTTTTAAGGAATGAGTATGCCAGCGAACACTAAAAAGAAACCCCAACTCGATCTGATTGAACTCGACGGCGAGCTCTTAAACTTCGTCTCGTATGCGACCTATTTCAACCGCATACCCCTTTTCACCACGCTCCGCGTGTACAACAACGGGGAGGAGGACATCGAAAACGTGGCTATCGCCCTTTCGGGTGACAGCTCTTTGGTCATGCCCGCCAACATCAACCTGCCCGTCATTCCCGCGCAGAGCAGTATGGAGGTCAAGTCGCCCTCCCTGTTGAATCCCAAATTCCTTGCCGATTTAAAGGAGACGCAGGCCTGCAAGGTGTTCGTAAAGGTAAGTTGCGGCAAAAAGGACATCTGTTCGCTGGACGCCGACGTAACCGCCCTGCCCATGGATATGTGGAGCGGCATGTCGGGCAGTGTGGAGATGCTGTCCGCACACGTCCGCCCCAAGCTGTCCGACTGCCAGAAGGTGCTGGCCGAAGCGGGACTTCAGCTCAAAACCTGGGGCTTCTCGCAGGAGTGGTCGGGCTATGCCGGCAACGATAAAAACGCCGTTCGCGGCGCTTTCGCGGCCATATATTCGGCCATCCGCAACCTCAATATAGAGCGCGGGGAGGAGTGTGATATCTCCCTGCCCAACGCTGTAGGCAATGTCGCCGAAATTGTAGAGGAGCGCATAGCCACGCCCATAGGCATGGCCTGCTTTGCGGCCTCATGCCTGGAGGCGGCCAAGCTGAACGCGGTAATTTTGCTCGGCAAAAACAAGATCGGCGTGGGAGTATGGCTGTACGAAAGCTGTTTCACCACCACCTTGCAGGACGACATGTCCGTAATCGAGCGCTACATCGCCGACGGCGTAAACAACCTCGCCATTGTCGATGTGGACGACCTCTTCGCGCACAAAAACGCCAGCTACACCACCTCGGCGGCGCACTTCTCCTCGGCGCTCACTGCAAAGCGCTTCGAGATGTGCCTTGACATAAAGCGCTGCCGCATAGGCGGCGTGTTCCCCATGCCGATTAAGGTCAAAAACGGCTCCTCGTATGAAATCCTTGGCGACAAGCAGTTCTCCTACGAGGCGCGCCCCAAGGACATAATCGACGCCGACAAGTTAGATTTAGGCCGCGCGGCCTCCAAGGACAAGAACTGGGAGCGCAGGCTTCTGGATCTCTCTTTAAAGAACAACCTGCTGGCCTTCAGGTTCCGCCGCGACACAATACATCTTCTCACATACGATGCGTCCGCCTTCCTCGAAAAGCTGGGCGACCGCGAAAAACTCACCATCCACGCCAACGCCAACCCCATTGAGGGCGCGCTGTACTTCGGCGGCGGCCAGAAGCTCAAGAACTTAGCCGAGCTCATCGATATCGAGCTGGGTCAGGGCATAGTCCGCGCATATTCCCGCACGGACACCCTTTTAGAGTCGGCCACCACTCTCATAAGAAAGGCGCGTTCCACGCAGGAGGAGGTGGGCGCCAATACCCTGTTTATGGCCATAGGCTTTTTAAAGTGGAAGGCGGCGGACGATAATGAGTTCAAATACGCGCCCCTCGTGCTTCTGCCCGTCACCTTAAAAAAGACCAAGACCCAGGGCATAGAGGTGGAGCTTTCGGACGAATTCCAGGTCAACACCACCCTTCTGGAGTTTTTAAAGGTCGAGTTCGGCATAGACGTGCGCGGGCTTGAGGGCGCCAACCTCACCCCTGCGGAGATACTCGCCGTAATGCGCTCCAAGACGGCCAATATGAAGGGCTGGCTCGTTCACGACGACATTTATATAGCCCAATTCACCTTCACCCGCTACGCAATGTGGGCGGATGTAAGGACAAATATGCCGGTGTACAAGAACAACGCGCTCATCGCCAGCCTGCTTTCCAACAGCAACAAGCTGGGCGAAAACAAGCTTTCGGGCGTCGACGAGGACGACAGCGACCCCGAAGAAATATTGACGCCCCTGCCCTGCGACTCCTCGCAGTACGCCGCAATCTCCGAATCGGCCAAGGGCACAACCTTCGTCCTTCACGGCCCTCCCGGCACGGGCAAGAGCCAGACCATAACCAACATCATCGCCAACGCCGTAAATTCTGGCAAGCGCGTGCTCTTCGTTGCCGAAAAGCAGGCCGCCCTCCAGGTCGTCAAAAAGAGGCTGGACGAGATAGGCATAGGCGAATTCTGCCTCGAACTACATTCGGGCAAGTCGGCGCAGAAGTCTGAAATTGTCCGCTCGATAGAGGGCACCCTCGCCCTCAAGGACGACTATTCGGGCGACGAAAAATTTGTGGCCGATGCGCACAAGATTGTCGAGGACAGGGAAAGGTTAAAGGCTCCCCTTTCGGCCCTTCACAAAAAGCGCCGTCTGGGCGTATCCGTATACGAGGGTATATTGTACTATCTTCAGAATAAGAATGCCCCCGAACTCGTCAACATTGAATCGACTTTCTACGACGGCCTGACTGCCAAAAAACTGGCCGAGTGCGAGAGTATGCTCCTCACCGCCCAGGCGGCGGCCAAGGAGTGCGGAGGCGTATACCGCTCGCCCTTCACGGGCGTAAATATCGCCGTGTGCGACGAAAAGGTGCAGGCCTCCGTGCTTTGCGCCGCGGAAGTCGTGCTCGCCGAACTCAAACACCTCAAAAATTATCTCGGTCTCTTCCTCGACACATTCAACCAGAAGATTTCGGCCTTCACATCCAAAAAGCTCGAAAACCTGGTTGAAATCTGCACCGTCTTAAAGGAGGACAAATTAAAGAACTTCTTCAGCTGTGACGAGAGCGACTTTTACGTATTCTTCAACGCAAATCTACGCTACGACGCCGAGGTGCGCAACTGGATGACGCGCTTTAAAAGTCTGCCCGAACTGGGCAAGCTGGCCGACGGCATAGAGAGCGAGATTGAAAACTGGGGCGAAAATTACCGCTCGTCCCGCACGCTTATCGCCGTGCTCAAGCGCCTCAACCGCCTTGCGCGCACGCCCCTTGCCGAGAGCGAGGAGCTGGAGTGGATAAAGCGCGCCTATGAGATAGAGCAGGCGCGCAACAAGATACTCGGCTTCACTAACCTTTCGTCGGCCTTTGTCGGCCTCGGCAACAGTATAAACGATAAGAAGCGCGAGGACTATATGCGCCCCATATATTCGCTGCACCAGAGCTGTGCAAGCGTGTTTATGGACTACAACGGCGACGCCTTCAACAGCGTGTGCGCCCGCGCCGCCGACGGCTATTTAAAGCCGCTTTTAACCGGCTTTATCACGGCGGCAGTGTCCTTTGTAAAGGCCTGCGACCACTTCAACAAAGTGATAAAGTGCGATAAAAATCTCGTCGGCGACGACGACCTGTTCGACTATTACAACTCCAAGTGCACCGCGCTTATAGACAGCATAGACATGCTCCCCGCCTGGTGCATGTACAAAGCCACGGCCAAAAAGCTCAATGACAGCGGCCTGACCTTCATCACCGACGCTATGGAGTCGGGCCAGATCAGCGGCGAAAAGATACTCTCCGCCTTCCGCAAAAACGTATACCGCAACTTCATTCAGACCAACATACCCGCAGACGAAAACCTGGCTTCATTCTCGGCGGCCCTGCTCGACGAGACGGCGCGCGCCTTCTCGCAGGTGCTGGACGAATTCGCTCAGCTCACCCGCACGCGCATCCGCCACGACCTCATCGCCCGCCTGCCCTCATCACAGACGGAGGGCCCGCTGGCGCTGGAGCTCATGGCCTTCAACCGCCAGGTAAAGGGCAATATGCGCGGCTTCAACCTGCGCTCGCTCTTCACCGACTTCCCCGAACTGTTAAAGGTTGTTGCGCCCTGCCTTTTAATGAGCCCCTCAACCGTGTCGCAGTATCTCCCGCCCGACCCCAATCTGTTTGACATAGTCATCTTCGACGAGGCATCCCAGATGCCCACGTGCGAGGCGGTACCCTCGCTGGCGCGCGCAAAGAGCGCGATTATCGTCGGCGACCCCAAGCAGATGCCGCCCACGTCCTTCTTCGTCAATATGGATACGGACGACGAAAATCTGGAAGCGGAGGATCTGGAGTCCGTTCTCGACGACTGCCTGGCCCTGGGAATTCCCGAAAAGCATTTAAACTGGCACTACCGCTCCAAGCACGAGAGCCTGATTGCCTTCTCCAACATAATGTACTATTCCTCGCGCCTGTGCACTTTCCCTTCACCCGACGCGATGGACAGCCGCGTAAAACTGCACTTCGTCCCCAACGGCGTGTACGAGCGCGGCGGCGCCAAGATAAACAAGCAGGAGGCGGACGAACTGGTGGGCGCCGTCATTGCGCGCCTCAAAGACCCCGTCCTTCGCCGATCGTCGATAGGCGTCGTAACCTTCTCCACGCCCCAGCAGGTGTATATCGAAAAATTGCTCTCCAAGCGCATCACTGCAATGGGACTTGAGGAGGCGGCATATGAGCGGGAGGAGCCCCTCTTTATCAAGAACCTCGAAAACGTTCAGGGCGACGAGAGGGACGTCATAATGTTCTCGGTCTGCTACGGCCCCGACGCGGCGGGCAGAATTTCTTTAAACTTCGGCCCCTTAAACCAGCTGGGCGGCTGGCGCCGTCTCAACGTTGCCGTGTCCAGGGCGAGGGAGGAGATGATAATCTTCTCGTCCATGCACTACTCGATGATAGACCTCTCGCGCACCACTTCGCGCGGCGTTGCTGGCTTAAAGGCCTTCCTCGAATTTGCCGAAAAGGGCAGAACTACCATAGCCCGGCCCTCGGATGAGGTCATCGTCAACAAGACGGGCATCGGCCGCTACGTCGCCGCCGAACTCGCGCCCTACGGCTACGAGTGCCGCACCGACGTGGGCGTGTCCGACTTCAAGATAGACGTCGCCGTCGTCGACCCCAAGAACAAACATAACTTTATCCTGGCCATTCTGTGCGACGGCACCACCGACTTCTCCGTAAAAGACCGCTCGGTAATGCAGGTGCAGACCTTAAAGCGCAACAACTGGAACGTGATAAGGTTGTATGCGATAAACTTTTTCAACAATCCCAAGCGCGAGATCAAGAAGATAAAGGAATACCTCGACAAGCTTACTTCTACCCAGAAGGCCACGGCCAACACCTACAAAAAGGCCTACCGCTTCGCAAAGGTGGAGGAGCGCTCGCTCGATACCTCTGCGATCTTAAGCGGCGAAAACGACGGCGATATCATAAAGGTAATCCGCGCAGTCGTCACTGCGGAGGAGCCCATCTCCGCGCAGTTTTTAACCAAGCGCGTGCTGTCCGTATACGGCATAACCAAGTACGGCACCAAGCTCGAAAATAAAATTTCTTCTCTCGTCTCGGCCTGCGCCTTCAAGAGCGTCAATATGGTGGGCAACACCTACTATTATAAGACCGATAAGTTGCTGGCATATGACCGCTACCGCGTGGAGAACGGCACCCAGGTGCGCACTTCTGATACCGATTTTACGCCCTTCGACGTCATCTCCCTCGTCAAGGCCATTCTTTTGGATAAGGTAAGCATGTATTCTGACGAGCTTGTCGCCTCGGTAATCAAACAGCTCGGCGTTCCCCGCGTGTCCGATAAGATGACTGCCTTTGTAAATGCCGGCATAGACCAGGGCGTGCACGAGGGTCTGTTCATACGCAGTATATCCGACAGGATATCTTTAAGCTGATTATGTCCAAGACAGGCAGAATAGTAAATTTCAGGTTGCCGTTCGCCGCCGCGCTCGCACTTGCGTGCGGCGTGGCGGCGGCATACCTTTTCACAAGGTATTCGGTCGACTATTTTTATCTGATTGCGGTTGTGCCCGTCGCAGCCGTAATTTTTATTGTCCTTTTGCTCGTCACGCGCGGCAGGCGATCAATAGTTTTCTTTTTTATAACCCTTGCGTTTTTCGCGTTGGGTGCCATATATGCCGCAGTTATCTTCTCTTCGCTCATCTCACCGCCCGCCGTTGCGGACGGCTTTGCCACGGTGGAAGGGGTGGTGGAGGAGGTGCGCGCCACCTCCGCAGGCGAGCCTTACCTTGTAATCTCCTCGCCGACAGTCAACGGACTGCACGTCGGCGGGAAAATGCTCGTCTATTTGGGCGAAGAGGCGGGCGGCGCACTCTCGCCGGGCTATAAAGTCAGCCTGTACGGCTATGTCGGGCACTACGATTTAATTGCATACGGCTCGCTCAACTATCGCGTCATAGGCGGCGCAAGGTATTATGCAAGCGCCTACGGCGCGTTGCAATACAGCTACGGTTTTTCGCTCTTCGGCACCCTTCGTTCGGCCATATATGCCACTCTTTTTGACAATCTGGACTACGAAACTGCCGCCGTCGCCTATGCCATGATAACAGGCAGCACGCAGGATATCTCTTCGGGCACGCTCGAAGCCTTCCGCTTCGGCGGCGTGGCGCACATCTTCGCCGTGTCCGGACTCAACATAACCGTGCTGTATGTGGCTGTCTCGGCCCTTCTCAAAAAACTGCGCGCCAACAAATGGCTGTCTGCGGCGGTCAGCCTTTTGGTCATCTTCTTCTATACGGGTATGTGCGGCTTCACGCTCTCTGCCGTCAGGGCGGCCATAATGTGCGCCGTGGCGGCGCTCTCGTCGCTCACTTTCAATAAATACGACGGCCTCAACTCGCTGTCTTTAGCAGTCATTATAATACTGCTTATAAATCCTTTGAACCTGTTTGATGTCGGGTTCGTGCTCTCCGTGTCGGCAATGCTGGGCATAATTTTCCTCTCGTCAGGCATCAACCGCGCCCTGCGCCGCTTGCCTTCGGGGCTGAGGAGTAACATATCTATGAGCGTCGCCTCCCAGGCCGCAACCTTTCCCGCGCTCATGCTCACCTTCGGCTACATCTCAGGCGCGGGGCTTTTGCTCAACATAGTCGTTCTGCCCCTGCTCACCCTTTTATATATAATCCTCTTTGCGTGCACGGCGCTGTGTTGCGTCATTCCCGCCATAGCTCCTGCAGTGCTTCCAGTCGCCGCGCTGCCCCTGCAGGCTGTGGTCAATTTTCTCGTCGGCGGTGGATTCGAACGTTCCCTCATTTCAGGCTTCGGCGGGTGGTGGGTGGCCCTGTTTGCGGCAATCGCCATCGCGGCGCTTTCCGATAAGTTCAATTTCTCACTCACAATCCGTGCGGCGGTGGGAGGGGTGTGCGCCGTCTGCTTCGCACTGTGCTGCACGCTCGGCGGCGCCGTATTCGGCAATGAAACGCGTATAGTTGCGGGCGGCTATTACGGCGGAGGCATGGTGCTCGTCCGCGCGCAGACCGGCACTACCTTGATTCTTATCTGCGACACATACAGCGGCGGAATATCCTCCTTTGTCAACACCTACGCACCCGAAGGGGTGGATGACCTGATAATTCTCGGCGGCGATGACTGCGCCGCATACTACTATGAATGCGGCGTGGAAGTCCAAAGGGTGTGGCTTCCTCCCTCCAACATTCAGCTCGGCGGGCTGGACGGAGCCGAGGTGTTTTATGAAGAAAGTTTTGAATTGTACGGCACATATTATGCGTTCAATAACTCTTTTACTCTCTCTGCGGAAACAAACGGAGTAACCTTTCTGGTGGGTGCCGTCGAAAACGTTGACACTGATCCCGTCGATCTGGCCCTTCTTGCCGACGGCAATGCCGTGGCCGATGCGGTAAATATCGTTTACTTTAACTCAAGCGGCGGGCATTTTAACTTGTACACGCAGGGATGCTTGCAATTTATCGCAAATGGTGGTAAACTTATGTTGCAGGGTTCAGTACCCCCGGCGTGAGGCAGAGATGAAATACACCGAACTCAAAAACGACATAGCGCAGGGCGACCGCAGGATATATCTCTTCGAGGGTGAGGACGCCTATTTCCGCACCCGCGGCGAGGAGCAGGTCAGGGCGGCCTTTCTGGAAATGCCTGAACTCAACTTCGCCTCCTTCGACGGTGCTCTCTTAAAGGGCAAGGCCGCCGGCGAACTCACCACGGCCATGGCGGCCTGTCCGTTTATGGCGCAAAAGCGCATAATAAGGGTGGGCGAGTTTTATCCCTCTGAGGCCGATTACGACAGATATTATAAGTCCGCCTTCGAAAACTGCCCCGATACGACCATTCTCATAATCGTCAACAGCGGCGCGGGCAAGGGCGCGGCGCTCAAGCGCAAAAAGTGTATAACTTTTGTCGACTGTTCCCGCGCGGACGAGGACACCGTAACGCGGTGGGCATACGCCACCTTAAAGCGTGCCGGCGTCGCCTCGGACGTGCAGGCCTGCCGCAACATAGCGGCATACTGTCTGTGCGATATGGCCCGCGTGGAGGGGGAAGTTACAAAGCTGATAGAGTACGGCAAGTCCCCCATAACCGTTGAGGACGTGGAGGCGCTTGTATATAAGGATACCGACTACCGCATCTACGAGATGACCGATGCGATAGCTTACAAAAATTATTCCAAATTCTGCGCCATATGCAGCGAGCTGGCGCAGAAGAGCACCGACCGCATGGCGATCATCTCCGCTCTGCACAGGTACTTTAAAAATCTGCTCGTCATCTATTCTTCGTCAGACGGCACGGCCGCGCTGGCTTCACAGCTCAAAATGCCTGAATTTGCCGTCCGCAAGAGCGGCGAAAGGGCGCGAACACTGGGTAAAGAAAGGCTCGTTCACTGCACTTCGGCGCTGTACGACCTCTCCGCGCGCGTGCGTTCGGGCAGGCTTTCGCCCGACGGCGCCTTCTACACCGCCCTGGCAGACGTGTTGTTCGGCTAAATTTTGGGTCTCTGTACAAAATTGGGGCGGAAAACGCTTTATTTTTGCTTTCAAAAATAATATAATACATAATAAGCATTGCACGGTTTTGGGCGCATACCCCCGCGCAGTGCCTGTGCGCTATAAAACATACGGAGCTTTTGTATGAATTCTTTGCAGGCCATAGGGCAGAAACTCACCGCCATGTGGAACGGAATGGACTGGACATATGCCATCCAGTTTATCGCATTTGCCGTTCTTTTCTATCTGGCTTTCAAAATTTTAAAGGAGAACAAGGGCGGCAAGTTCATCGCCATACTCTGCGCGGCGGTAGTTGTGTTCGGCGTCGCCTGCTCCTTCTCTGACAACATCAGTTCGCAGACGCTTTTAATCCTGATATTCATTTCGGTAATCGTCGTAGTGACTATGTTCAACGTAGAAATCAAGCGCGGTATGCTCGATTCGGGCGCAAGGCGGCATGTTGCCCGCTCCAATATGACCGTCGGGCACATCGAAAAGATAATTCAGGAGACCATCCGCGCCGTGCAGGATATGTCCAAGACCAACACGGGCGCGCTCATAGTGCTCTCCAACGAAAACCTGCCCGAAGGCATAATCTCCTCCGGCACGGTTGTAAATGCCGACATAACCGCCCCCATGATAGAGGCCGTGTTCTATCCCAAGGCACCCCTTCACGACGGCGCTATGATTATAGAAGGCGACAAAATCCACGCCGCGGGCTGTTTTCTTCCCATAATCCAGAACGACAATCTCCCCCAGGAGCTGGGTTCGCGCCACCGCGCGGCCCTGGGCGTAACCTCGGTCGCCTCGGTCACGGCCATAGTCGTATCCGAAGAGACGGGCATCATCTCCATAGTCAAAAACGGCGAAGTGCGCAAGCGCTATGCAAGCGATATCGACCTCAAAAACGCGCTGTCGCAGTACTACTGGAGCGATCTTACGGCTGAAAATTAAAGGAGGGCGGCATGAAAAAATTCAAAAAAATAGTAAAGGATATATTTACAAAAAATATCGATATAAAAATTCTCGCCATCGTCATTGCGGCGATCGCGGTCATCTTCATCAATATTCCAACCGCGTAAAGGAGGAGCAAATGAGCACCATAAACATTCCAAGCATGTATCTTCCCGCCGTGCGGGATCTTTCGGCCTGGGCCGTCGTCGCCTGCGACCAGTTCACGTCGGACGGCGAATACTGGCGCAACCTTCAGGCCTTTGTGGGCGATAAACCCTCGACGCTCAATCTCATTTACCCCGAAATATACCTCAACCACGATCCTGAAGAGCGCATCAGGCGCATAAACGAAAAGATGTATTCCTACCTCAACGGCGGCGTGTTCAAGAGGGCGGACGGCCTCATTCTCGTCGAGCGCACAACCCAATCCGGCACGCGCACGGGCATCATGCTCTCCATCGATCTGGAGGACTACTCCTTCTTAAAGGGCAGTTCCGCGCTCATCCGCTCCACAGAGGCAACGATTATGGAGCGCATCCCTCCCCGCGTAAAGATCCGCGAAAACGCGCCCATAGAGCTGCCGCATATAATGTTACTGTACGACGACCGCGAAGGCGCCGTTTTATCCTCCGTCGTCCGCGGACAGACTGTGTACGATTTCGACCTCAACATGGGCGGAGGACACGTGGCGGGAACGCTTGTATCCAACCCCGAAGAAGTGCTCGAAAAACTGTATTCGCTGGCGGATACTGATGGGTGTATGCGCAGATACGGAAGGGAGGAGAGACTGTTGTTCCTCGTCGGCGACGGCAACCATTCGCTGGCCGCGGCCAAGACCTGCTGGGACAATTTAAAGGAAAATTTAACCGAAGAGGAGAGGCTCAGCCACCCCGCGCGCTATGCCCTTGTGGAGGTTGTGAACCTGCACGACCCCGCGCTTAAGTTTGAACCCATTCACCGCTTTGTCAGGACAGATTATCCCGATATGTTTATGAAAAACCTCAGCCTGGGCGGCGAGGGCAGGGCGGTAATCGCCGTGCACGGCAGGCGCGGCGCCATTCATTTCCCCGCAGATATCCCCGAAGGAATACGCGCACTGGACGAATATATAGCCTCGTTCATCTCGCAGTACGGCGGCTCGGTCGACTATATTCACGGCGATGACGAACTCAAGGAGCTCTCCCGCGAGGGTGTGGGAATAATGCTCCCCGCAATCTCCAAGGACGATCTGTTCCGCTACGTGATCGAAGGCGGAAACCTGCCCAGAAAGACCTTCTCGATGGGCGACGGCAACGAAAAGAGATATTACATAGAGGCAAAGGCAATCAAGTAAAATTATGGCTTTAAAAGTTTGCAAATTCGGCGGCACGTCCATGGCGGACGGCCACACGATGACAAAGGTAAAAAATATAATCCAGAGCGACCCCGACAGGCATTTTGTCGTCGTTTCGGCGCCCGGCAAGCGCTTTTCGGGTGACACAAAGGTGACTGACCTGCTCTATAAGTGCAACGACGATATCCGCGAGCACGGCGACTGCGCCCTTGCCTTTTCCGATGTGCGCAAGCGCTTCGAGGGCATTGTAAAGGAACTCAACCTCGACTTCGATATGGCTGCCGTTCTCGATGAAACCGAGCGGCGCATAGACGAGGAGAGGAGCGAGGAGTTCACCGCTTCGCGCGGCGAATATCTTGCCGCGGTGGTAATGGCCCAGCTTCTAGGCGCCAAGTTTATCGATGCGGAGGATGTCATCTTCTTCGACGAAAGCGGCGCCTTCGACGGAAAAAAGAGCTACGCAGCCATCTCCGAGGCGGTGAAGGGTGTAAGCCTTGCGGTGTTCCCCGGCTTCTACGGCAGGGGCGCCGACGGCAAAATCAAGACCTTTTCGCGCGGCGGTTCGGATATATCGGGCGCCATAGTTGCGCGCGCGGTTGGCGCCAGCGTGTACGAAAACTGGACGGATGTCTCCGGATTTCTCGCCTGCGACCCGCGCATAGTCGACAGCCCCAAGCGCATCAAGGCACTCTCCTATAAGGAACTTCGCGAGCTCTCGTATATGGGCGCCAACGTGCTCCATTCTGAGAGTATCTTCCCCGTGCGCAGGGCAAATATTCCCATTTTAATCAAAAATACCTTCCGTCCCGAAGACGAGGGTACTTCCATTCTGCCCATTGCCCAGTACAAACCCAGCGGCAATATAGTCACGGGCATAGCGGGCAAGAAGAATTTCACCGTCATCTTCATTGAAAAGTCGCATATGAATTCAGAGGTCGGTTTTGTCCGCAAGGTGCTGTCCGTGCTCGAACGCTTCGGCGTTTCGGTCGAACATATCCCTTCGGGAATCGATACAATGTCCGTTGTGGTCGACAGCGACGGCCTCGACAATTTCAAGCTCGAACAGATTTTAGAGAGCATCAAGGCCGAAGTCGAGCCCGACTTTATGCGCGTCAGCGAAAATGTCGCCCTCATCGCCACCGTCGGTCACGGTATGTCGTCGTCGATAGGCACTTCTGCCCGCCTCTTCAAGGCGCTTGCCGACGCGGGCGTTAACGTCAAAATGATAGACCAGGGCTCGTCCGAGCTCAACATCATCGTCGCCGTCAAAAACGATGATATGGATAAGTGCATTGCCGCCATCTACCGCGAATTTTTCGGCAACAATTAAATGGTAAATAAAAGTTAAAGAAGCGCCGCGGAGCAATTAAATTGCTCCGCGGCGCTTCCATTATTCCGTCAATATTGACAGCACGGCCAAGTTGTGCTAAAATAAATATAAGCACGATTGGTTAGTAAACATATTTGGGTACAAAAGCAATACTAGTATTTAAGCTGCATATGTTGGGCAGTGCGGTTGTTTTTATGTAACAGTAAAATCTTCAGGAGAGATATATGATTGAGCTTACTTTTGCCGACGGCGAGGAGATGGGCGCCTATGACGGCGAGAGAACGATAACCTTTAAGAGCGCCTTTATAGATAAATACAAAAACAACGCGCAGGATATTGCGCGCGCCAAGGCCTGGAAGACTACGGGCTCCGGCGCGGTGTTCCGCGAGGCCTATTCCGACCCCTCGGCGCTCACCTTCGAAAGCTCGGTTACGGGCGTGTATCCTGCGGGTGAGGGCGATGAGGTGGTGTATTCCTTCAGAATAAACCAGACGTCGGGCATCTACAAGCGCCACATTTCCGATGAAAAGACGCCGGAAACGCATGTCATAAATTCGGTTGACCTATCCTTCGGCGGCGGCAGTTTCAACGCGGCCAAGGGCGAGCTGGCCGTCAGCGTCGGGCGCGGCTATTATAATTCGGACATCGCACTCTTCGACGTCGCCACGGGCGACTGCAAGACGATTACCGAGGGCGACACCGCCGACGAAGATCCGTTCATCTCCGACGAAGATCCTGATATAATCTACTATGCCTCGCGCGCGGTGGGCAGGGATTCGCACGGCGATTTTGCCGAATTTGCTCCCTCGGCCATCTACAGGCTCAACCTTGCCACGATGCAGCTCGACGAAGTGGCCTCGTCCAATAAATACGGCTACTTCAAACCCGTCGTGCACAATGGCGAGCTGTATGCAATCCGTATGCCAGCGGGCAAAAAGAGGGGCAACCCCTTACTTGAAATCGTGCTCATTCCCTACCGCATTTTGCAGGGCATTGCGGGATTTATAAATATGTTTGTCAACGTATTTGCGGGCAAAAGTCTTACATCGTCCGGCTCCAACCCCGCCAAGGGGCGCGACTATGACTCGCGCAAAATCGCTATCGCAGGCAACCTGGTGGACGTTGAAAAGGAGGCCCGCAAAAACTCCTCCAAAAAGGACAGCGATTACGGCTTTGTCCCCAAAAGCTATGAGCTTGTAAAGGTTGAAAGCGGCGAAGTGCTCGCCTCAGGCGTGGCCGATTTCGACATCGCGACCGACGGCACAATCTATTACACCAACGGTCGCAGAATTTTCGCCCTTAAGGACGGCGTTAAAAGAAAGGTGTGCAATACCTCGCTCTGTCTGCGCGTAAGTTGCCGTCACAGCCACAATAAGTCGGCCGATCTCTTCAATTTCTGATACAGTTGATACAATTTTTATAATACAGTTAAATCAGTTAATATAGTTAATACATAAAATTGCGGTGGCAAATCAGTATTTTTTACTTTACAATTGCCCAAAAATTATATATAATAAGCTTACAATTTAATCTTAAAAGGCGTTTACAAAGGACAACGCCGCACATCACACCCCACAAAGAGAGCTCCGCAATTTGGTGAAAGCGGGCGGGAAGGAGGTGCGCGGTTATCACCTTTCAGCCTGCGCCCCCAACAGTGATAAGTAAGGGCGCACGGGTTCGCAATCCGTCATCATCTGCGGCAAATGTCAGTTTGTTTTGGTGGTTTACAAGCACTATATAGGTGTCCAAACGGCGCTTATATTGTGCTTTTTTATTTAGGGAACAGGGTTTAGTGAGTAGGGTATAGGGAAGGTAAAAGAGAATGCGGCTTTTAGCCGCCTGCTACATTATAAAATAATTCAACCACCCTAACCCCTATCCCCTAACCCCTATCCCCTAACCCCTATCCCCTAACCCCTAATCACTATATTATTTTAAGGAAATGATTTATGTACGAGAAAGTAGACACATCTTTAAATTTCGTTGAACGCGAAAAACAAATCAATAAATTCTGGGAAGATAATCACATCTTCGAAAAATCAGTCAGGAAGAACGAGGGCGGGGAGGAGTTCTCCTTCTACGACGGCCCCCCCACGGCCAACGGCAAGCCGCACATCGGCCACATTTTAACGAGGGTTATGAAGGATATAATCCCCCGTTACCAGACAATGAAGGGCAAGCACGTTCTTCGCAAGGCTGGCTGGGATACGCACGGCCTTCCCGTAGAGCTTGAGGTCGAAAAATCGCTCGGCATCGACGGCAAACAACAGATTGAAAGCTACGGCATAGAGCCCTTCATCAAGCAGTGCAAACAGTCGGTGTGGAAGTATAAGTCAGAGTGGGAGAAGATGAGTGAGCGCGTCGGCTATTGGGCCGATATGGAGCACCCCTACATCACCTATGACGACAACTACATCGAGTCCGAGTGGTGGGCCTTAAAGGAGATGCACAAAAAGGGCCTTTTATACAAGGGCCACAAAATCGTTCCCTACTGCCCCCGCTGCGGCACGGCGCTCTCCTCGCACGAGGTCGCCCAGGGCTACAAGCTCGTAAAGGAAAATTCCGTCGTCGCCCGCTTCAGGGTAAATGGCGAGGACAACCGCTATATCCTGGCCTGGACGACCACGCCCTGGACTCTGCCCTCCAACGTCGCTCTGTGCGTCAACCCTGACGAACCCTATGTAGAAATCGAGAGCGACGGCACGCACTATATCCTCGCAAAGGCGCTTGTCGGAAACTTCTTCGAGGAGTACAAAATTCTTGCCGAAAAGCCCGGCAAGGAGTGGGAGGGGCTGGAATATGAGCCGCTCTTCCCCGAAACCACGGCCGAGATCGCCCGCATATCCCCCGTCTCGGCCCCTATAAAGGCGCACTATGTCGTCTGCGATACCTATGTAACCATGGGCGACGGCACGGGCGTCGTTCACATTGCACCCGCATTCGGTGAGGACGACTACAAGGTGGGCAAAAAGTACGGCCTTCCCGTCGTTCAGCTCGTCAACGAGCAGGGCTGCTTCGATAACCGCTTCCCCTCGCTCGACGGAATTTTCGCTAAAAAGGCCGATAAATCCATAATAGAGCGCCTCGAAAAGGAGGGCAAGTTCTTCAAGGTGGTGCCCTTTGAGCACGATTATCCCCACTGCTGGCGTTGCGATACGCCCCTTCTGTACTACGCGCGCTCGTCGTGGTTTATCGAGGTCACAAAGGTAAAGGACGACATAATCGCCGCCAACCGTTCGGTAAACTGGATGCCCGAAACCATAAAGGAAGGCAGAATGGGCAACTTCCTCGAATATGTGATAGACTGGGGCCTCTCGCGCGACAGGTATTGGGGCACGCCCCTGCCCGTCTGGGTCTGCCCCGACTGCGGAGAGATAGAGGTCATCGGCTCCAAGGCCGAACTCAAGCAAAAGTGCGGCATGCCTGCCGACAAGGATATCGAACTGCACAGGCCCTATCTTGACGATTTAACCTGCACCTGCCCCAAGTGCGGCGGCAAGATGAAGCGCACGCCCGAAGTTATCGACTGCTGGTTCGATTCGGGTTCGATGCCCTTTGCGCAGTATCACTATCCGTTTGAAAATAAAAATCTGTTTGACGAGACATTCCCCGCCGACTTCATATCCGAAGCCGTCGACCAGACCCGCGGCTGGTTCTATACCCTGCTCGTCATCAACACCATACTCTTCGGCCGCGCGCCCTTCAAAAACTGCATAGTATTGGGGCACGTAAACGATAAAAACGGCATAAAGATGTCCAAGCACAAGGGCAACGTAGTCGATCCCTGGTCGGTGCTCGATAAGCAGGGCGCCGACGCCGTGCGCTGGTATTTCTACACCTCATCCGCGCCCTGGCTGCCCTCCAGGTTCTACGAGGAGGCCGTCTCCGAAGTTCAGCGCAAGTACATCGGCACGGTGTGGAACACCTATGCATTCTTCACCCTGTACGCCGAAATAGATAAATACGACCCTTCCAAGTATAACTTAAAGGATTGCAAGCTGTCGCTTATAGACAAGTGGATACTGTCCAAGCTCAACTCGCTCATAAAGCTGGTGGACAGCGACCTTGCAGAGTACGAGATAACCGAGTCCGCCCGCGCCCTTCAGGACTTTGCCGACGTGCTCTCCAACTGGTACGTCCGCCGCGGCCGCGAGCGCTACTGGGGCTCCGAGATGACCGATGACAAGGCCGCGGCATACACCACGCTGTACACCGTTCTGGTCACGCTCGCCAAATTGACCGCACCATATACCCCGTTCATTGCCGAGATGATGTACAGAAATCTTGTGCCCAATTTCTTCAAGGACGCGCCTCAATCGGTACATCTTTGCTCCTTCCCCGTCGCCGACGAGGCTATGATAGACAAGGAGCTTGAACGCGGAATGGACGGCGTTCTGGATATCGTCGTTTTAGGCCGCGCGGCGCGCAATGCGGGCAATTTAAAGAACCGTCAGCCCCTTGCTAAGATGGTCGTGGTGACAGCGCGCGACTTCTCGCTCACCCCCGATGAAGAGCGCATAGTGCTGGACGAACTGAACGTCAAGACCTTCAACGTTGCCGACGACGCAACGCAGTATATAAGTTATAAGTTAAAGCCCCAGCTAAAGACGCTCGGCCCCAAGTACGGCAAAAAGCTCGGTCAGATTTCGGCCTTTTTGAATACCTGCAACGCCGACGAGATCGTGGCGGCCGTAAAGGACGGCGGCGTGTTCGAAATCCCCGGTCTAGACGTGTATTTAAAGCAGGAAGATCTGCAAATCTTCACCCAGTCGGCAAACGGCTATGTCGCCGCGGCCGATAAGGGCATAACCGTAGCACTGGATACCACTCTCACCGAAGAGCTCATAGATGAGGGCGTCGAGCGCGAACTCGTCTCCAGGATACAGAACATGCGTAAAGAGGCGGGCTTTGAGGTGACCGACAGGATCAAGGTCTACTACACTGCCGAAGGCAGGGCAAAGAAGGTGCTCGCAAAGGGCGCTTTTGCCGCAGACGTGCTCGCCCAGAGTATAGAGGAGGGCGAGGGCGAAGGCTTCAGAAAGGAGCAGTCCATCAACGGCGAAAAGGTGACGTTGACCGTTGCAAAACTCTAATTGCCCACGTAATATGCCTTATCTAAAAGGTAAAGATGTAATAAAAGCAATGCATTATTGAATGCACGCTCATAATAAAACAAAAACGCTCATAGTTTATACTATGAGCGTTTTTGATCTTAAAAAGGGCGAGAGCGGAAAAATTGTGAGGTTAAAGGCGCGCGGCGCAGTCGCCGCGCGCCTCGCTGCGCTTGGTTTTTCGTGCGGCAAGGTAGTCACCGCGCTGTCGTTCAGTCTGTTTAATTCAAGCATATTGGTGGGGATAGGTCCGTCCCGCGTGGCCCTACGCGCCGCAGTCGCGCGCGGAATAGAGGTGGAAAAATGCACATAGTCCTGGCGGGCAACCCCAACGCCGGCAAGACGACGCTCTTCAACCGTCTCACACACAGCCGCCTGCGCACGGGCAATTTTCACGGCGTAACCACAACTTCGTTCACAAAGAGCGTGGGGGAGGTGTCCTTCACCGACAGCCCCGGCCTGTACTCCTTCGATGCATACACGATGGAGGAGGACGAGGCGGCGCACAGCATACGCGCGGCCGACGCCATTGTCAACGTGGTGGACAGTTTAACGCTTGTAAACTCGCTCAGACTCACCCAAAAACTCATCGCCCTGAACAAAAACGTCGTCGTCTACCTCACCAAGACGAGGCAGCTGGTCGCGCGCGGCGGCTTTGTAAAGGCGGAGGAGCTCGAAAAACTTCTTGGCGTTCCCGTGTACGACTGCACCGCCGCACAGCTCAAAAAACTGGCCCTGTCGGGCAGGCTTCTCCGCCCCGCCGCGCGCGGCCAATCATCATTGACTGCGGCATATTCCGCGGGCAATTGCGCAATATGCCCCTTTGAAAGGCCCTTCTACAACAAGTTTTTTGCGCCGCTGATATTTTTCGCGGCAATGGTTTTAACCTTCTTTCTCACATTCTACCCCTCAATGCCCGGTGCGTTGCTGAAGGAGTGGATGGAGGAGTTGATCTGCAACCGCTTTGCCTCCTTTCTGTCGGCAAGGATGACCAACGGGGCCTTTGCATCATTCTTCTGCGAGGGGGTAATAGGCGGCGCGGGCGGGGTACTGGCCTTCGCGCCCCAGCTGGCCATACTCTATCTGGCGCTCATTGCGCTCGATGAGAGCGGCGCAATGAGCGCGCTATGCTTCGTCACAGACGGCGTGTTTGAAAAGCTCAACCTCTCCGGCCGCGCGGCCTTTTCGCTCATATCCGGCCTGGGCTGTACCGCCGCCGCAATATCCACTACGCGCGGCTTTTCGGGGCGCTCCGCGCGCTCGCGCACCATCGCCGTTTTGCCGTATATTCCCTGCGGCGCCAAACTGCCCGTGTTTTTAACCTTTCTCTCGCCCGTATTTGCCGACCCGTTCCCCGCCGTCTGTGTGTTGTACTTTTCTGGCATAGCGTTGGCGATTGGGCTGTCGCTGGCGCAGAGAGGGGATGCGGAGGGGCTTATAACCGAAATTACGCCAATAGCCCTGCCCGACCTTTCCACCGTAAAAAACAAGTTGTTTTTTCAGCTGAGATCGTTTATAATAAAGGTAACAACCATTGTCGCGGTGTTCTGTATGTTCAGCTGGCTGTTCTCGCACATCGGCACGGACTTAAAGCTGTGCGGCGTGGAAAACAGCATACTTTCGCACATCTGCCGTGCAATTTTGCCACTCTTCAGGCCTATGGGTGTGGATGACTGGCGGCTGGCATACGCCTTTTTAACGGGCTTCGCCGCCAAGGAGAACGTTGCGGCATCCATATCTATGCTGATGGGTACGGCCACTCTGCCCCTGCCCGCGGCCCTGGCCTGCTGTACCTTCATACTCGCCTGCCCCGCCTGCATATCGGCATTCGCCTCGTCGTGCAGGGAGATAGGCTGGCGGCGCACCCTGCTCTACAACGCCCTCCAGCTGGCCATCGCCTTCCCGGCGGCGTATATAGTTTTCTTTATCTCTTCACTGCTATGAAAAAATTCACCGTAACAACTCCCGCCCGACTGCGCGACTTTACCGACGCCGTCTATCCCCAGGGCAGTTTCTATTTTTCAGCCCTGCTCCGCGCGGGCGATATCCGCGTCAACGGCGTCAAAACGCGCTCGGATATGCCCTTGAAGGGCGGCGACGAAGTGGTCTACTACACGACGCCAAAAATGGAGTCGAAGCCCAGTCATTCGACCATATATGCGGGGCAACATATATACGTTGCCGATAAGTTCAGCGGCGTTTCAACCGAGGCGCTGGCCTGCGAGCTCGGCATGACGGCCGTTCACCGTCTGGACAGAAACACCTGCGGCGCGATAGTCTTTGCAAAGGATGAAGATGCCGCCGAACAGCTGAAGGCGCTCTTTAAGGAGCGCGCCGTGCGCAAGGAGTATATCTGCATCTGTAAGGACAACTTCGCCCGTCCGTCGGGCGACTTGCGCGCCTACCTTATCAAGGACGAAAAAAAGGGGCTTGTCACCATAACGGACAGCCCTTCAAAGGGCGGCGTGCCCATCCGCACAGAGTACGAGGTTGAGGAGAGGCAGGGCGGCCTTGCAAAGGTCAAAGTAATTCTGCACACGGGCAAGACGCACCAGATCCGCGCCCATATGGCGCACATCGGCTGTCCCGTATTGGGAGACGAAAAGTACGGCGACGAGGCTCTCAACGCAAAATACGGCGTCAGAAGGCAGCTTCTGTGTTCGGCCCTGCTCGCCTTCGACCTCGACGGCCGAAGTTTTGCCTTTCACAGCTCCCTCATCCCCGACTTCCCCCAACCGCGCAGTCAGAATGGGTGTAAATTCAGTTAAAGTCAGTCAATAAAAATGCGGCCGCGCCAGTTGGCGCGGCCGCTTCTGCTTTTGCTGATAGTTTTAAAAGTAATTATTTTCTGTCCTCTAATTTCACATAGTCGCGTCTGTCCTGCACGCAGTGGTAGGCGGGGCGGATTATCTTGTTGCCGTTTACAAGCTCCTCAATGCGGTGTGCAGACCAACCCGGTATCCTCGCAATGGCAAAGAGGGGGGTAAACAATGCGTCGGGGATGTTGAGCATCGAGTACACAAATCCCGAATAGAAGTCAACGTTGGGGGGGATGGGCTTGTCGGTGTTGCGCTGTTCCTGAATGAGTTCGGAGGCCACGCGTGCAACCGTGTTGTACAGCTCGAATTCGTCCTCGCGTCCCTTTTCGGCGGCCAGCTTGCCCGCATACAGCTTTAAAACTTCGGCCCTGGGGTCGGAGATGGTGTATACCGCGTGTCCCATTCCGTATACCAGGCCGCTCCTGTCAAAGGCCTTCTTATGCAAAATCTTGCTCACATAGTCGCGTATGGTGCTCTCCCTCCAGTCGGGCACGTTCTCCTTGATGTTAGAGAACATCTGCTTTACCTTTATGTTGGCGCCTCCGTGCTTGGGGCCTTTGAGCGAGCCTAAGGAGGCCACCGTCGAGGAATACGTGTCGGTGCCCGAAGAGGTGACTACGTGGGTGGTGAAGGTCGAGTTGTTGCCGCCGCCGTGGTCGGCGTGGAGGGTGAGGCAGATGTCTAAAACCTTTGCCTCCAGGTCGGTAAAGTTGTTGTCCTTGCGCAGAATATGTAACAGGTTCTGCGCCGTCGAATATTCGGCCAGGGGCTTGTGAATGATGAGCGAAGCGTCGCTCACATCGTAGTATTTGTACGCGCGGAAGGAGTACGCCGCCAGCATGGGGAACTGAGCGATCAGCTGAAGGCTCTGGCGGAGCACGTTGGATATCATTATGTTGTCGGGGTCGGGGTCATAGCTGTACAGCGACAGCACGCACCGCGCCAGCATATTCATAATGTCGCTGGAGGGGTTCTTCATTATGACGTCGCGCACGAAGTTGCGGGGCAGAACCCTGAATTCGGCCAGCATATCGCTGAATTCCTTCAGGTGGTACGAATCGGGCAGAGAGCCGAATAATAAAAGATAAATGGTCTCCTCAAAGCCGAACCTGTTTTCGCGCACGCAGTTGGATATAAGGTCTTTGATGTTGTAGCCGCGGTAACACAATATACCGGGGATGGGCGTCTTTACGCCGTCAATTGTCTGCCAGCTGGTTACTTCCGAAATCTCTGTAAGGCCGCACAAAACGCCCTTGCCGTTCTTGTCCCTCAGGCCCCTCTTTACGTCGTACTTTTCGTATAGTTCGGGGGCAATCCTGTCCGCCTGCTCTATTTTTGCAAGCTCTGAAATAGTGTGTGAGTACTTTACGATTAAATTTGCTGCATTAAAATCCAAAACATATCACTTCCAAAATTTATTTTTTACCTGCGCTTTGCAGTAGTTATGTAAAGATTGTGTAAAATTATATCATGTTTTGCCACGCTTGTCAAATGAATTATTTTTCACACAGTCGACCATACGAGCGCTTAAGGCGCATATTTAAACATTTTTGCGCATAAAAATTAAAATTGACGCTTTTTTGTTGAAAGGGCGGAAAAGTTGTGCTAAAATAGTTTTGCGAGCCGCTGAATACGTTTATATATAATATAGACAATACAAAGAGCGGCTAATTTCAAACGGGAGTATAATTTATGCAGCATCAGATAAAGGTAGTTTCCCATTCGGACGGGGTTATGGTCGTTGAACTCAGCGGCGAAATCGACGCCTCCGTTTACGAGGAGTTCGACTCCGTCATCTTCAACAGTTACAATGCGGATAAGTGCGACGTCGTTTTGGACTGTAAAAACCTTGCCTTTATAGACAGCACCATTTTAGGCGCCATAGTCAGGGTTTTCAAACAGCTCAAATCGGACGGCAAAAAACTGACGGTAAAGAATTTAAGCCCGCGCATCAGAAAACTTTTCGAAATCTGTGCGCTCGATAAACTTTTGGAGTTGGAGTGATGAAAGATTTTAAAATAAGCTTCTCGCTTGCAGACAGCAGATATTTCACGGCCGTGCGTCTCGCCGTAGGCGGCGTGTGCGCGGCGGCCGATCTGGATATCGATATTACCGAAGATTTTAAAGTCAGCGTCACGGAGAGCTGTCTGATACTCAAAAACTGCGGCTTTTACGGCGCGCAGATAACCATTCGTACAGAGGGCGGCGTCAGCGCCGAAATCTGCGGCACGGACGCGGGTACGCTCACCCGGGGCGAGAACGAATTTTCGCTCGCGCTCATCTCGGCGCTGGTCTCTTCCTGCAATATCGAAAAGACGGGTGAAGCCATTAAAAAAGTAGTGTTAAAGGTATGATGTCCAACGAAAAAGCCAACGAGCTCTTTCGCGAATATCGCCGCACGGGCGATATAAAAATACGCAACGAGCTGGTAGAAAACTATATGTACGTCGCCCAGATACTTGCAAAAAAGTTTGCGGGCAGGGGCGTTGAGTACGACGACCTTTTACAGGTCGCCTCCGAAGCGCTGATAACGGGCGTCGAAAAGTTCGATCCCGACCTCGGCAATCAGTTTACTACGTACATAACTCCCACAATAACGGGCATAATCCGCAACTACTTCCGCGATTATTCCCGTTCCGTCCGTCTGCCCAGAAAGATTTACGCGCTCTCAGCCAGGGTAAAGGCGGCCATAAACGATTACTATACCCAAAACGGCGTAAAGCCGACGGTCAAACAGCTTTCCGAAATCCTCGGCGAGGACGAGGAGGCAATTATCGAGGCGATGGAGAGCAAAGCTCCCGTGTCGCTCGACGCGCCCGTCAAGGGCGGCGACGGCGAACTGCCGCTGTACGAGGTTATATCCGACGATTCTTCGTCGTTTGAAAAATTCGAGGACGCCGACGCCCTCCGCACCGAAATCAAAAAACTTGACCCCACAGAGCAGAAGGTTATTTCCCTGCGCTTTGTCCAGGGTAAGTCCCAGGCGGAGACGGGCAAAATTTTAGGCGTCAGCCAGATGTTTGTCTCGCGCGCGGAGCGCAAGATTATAGGCAAGTTAAAGGAAGCACTTACAAAATGATGACCTTTAAAGTGGACAACTTAAAGGATATGCACAGCTCTCTGCAGGAATTTGTGGCATACCTGCGCGGCTATGGCATAACCGAGGATGACGCATTTTTCAGCCGTCTCGTCGGGTGCGAACTCGTCACCAACGTAATACGCCACTGCGGCGCGATGGCGAGCTTTTGCGGCGGCGTGGAGGGCGACGCGATAGTCATAACCGTGTCGTCGGACGCGGCCAAGTCGTTCAGGCTGTGCCCCGATATGCCCGATGTCCTCGCCGAGAGCGGCAGGGGGCTATACATAGTAAACGCTGTCTGCCGGGGCGATATCTCCTTCGGCGACGACGGCGTAACCGCAAAAATCAAGATTAACGCAAACCGCGTTTAAAGCGTCATTAATATAGTGCCATATTAATATATGAATAATTAATATATGAATAGTAACGGCGCCGCCCTCATCGGGCGGCGCCGTTACTTTAATGAATAGATAATAGAGAATAGTGAATAGTTGTTGCGGGAGAGTATGTATAGCTGGCCGCAAGACGGGCCCGGAAGTATTATCGGGCGCGTTTGCGGAGCACGGCTACACCGACACGGTGGAAGAGGAGGAGAAACGAAGCAAAGTTGCAAATCATATTTTTATGATTTGCTTAAGGCGCAGTTTGCTCCGACGAGATTGTGGAGCCTGACAGCAGAGGCACTCTGTAAAAACGCCGTCGGCAATTTTCCTTGCCGACGGCGTTCATTTATTTGTTCCGGATTACTTGGAATTGAGATGCTTGTAGATCTTGCGAAGCAGACCGCTGGTGAGCATTGCACGGAATCTGCCGAGGTTGATGAAGATTGCAGGGAAGAAGTCGTCGTTGCTTCCGCCAACCTCATATTCGGGCATATTCGAGGGCAGGGTACCCTTGGTCTTGTCTATGAATACCTTGCTGAATTCAATCTTTTCCTCCGTGGTGAGGGTGTCGAGGAATTCATCCGTAGGGCCGTTGTAAACAACGGGTCTGGGCGTGTATACATAGGGTTCAGCCTGTGCAGGCTCTTCGTTTACGGTTTCAACAGTGTCGTAAGCGGGAAGAGTGCTGATTGCAAGCTGTTCATCGGCCACAGGCTGGGCAACGGCAGTCGTTTCGGTAGTGGTCTCAGTCTGAGCTTCGGTGAATACGGGATAGGGCTGAACGGGAGCTTCGTCGCCGATAAGATCGGTCTGCTCTTCGTCCTGCGTGGTGATGCCGTCATCTACAAACTGAATGTTGGACTGCTTATGCTCAGAAGCCGCTCTCTTCTGTGCAGGTACGCGTACAAGCCTGATGATGTCGATTACAAGGTTGATGAGCACGAACAGCGTTGCGAAGCAACCGCATACGCCGATGCCTACGGACTTGTCTACGATGAGGCAAATCTCGAGCACGAGGAGCACTGCAAGAGCGAGTGCATACCTTACGATTCCGAAGATCTTGCCGCCCTTGTGGGGAAGAATGGCGCCGTCCTTGCCGTACTTGTTGCCGGAGATGAGGCCGACAAAATCAATGAGGAGGTTGAGTGCAAGCAGGGCGAACGTTGCAAGCACGCATACGTTAATAATATTTAAGGTGATGGCGTTGTCTGCATTCCAGATGACGTTTTCGCCGCGGAGCATGCCGCCGACGAGAGCCTTCATGGCGGTGAGACCGGAAATAGCCACGCCGCCTTCAACATACAGGCTGTCGTTTAACTTGAGTGCGTCCTGAGCGGAAGTCCAGATGTTTTCAATGCCCATCTTTTCAAGCACGAGCACGATGAAATTGTCGACTGCGAACATGGCGAAGAGGAAAGCTGCAGCCGAGAAGAGGAAGAGGAACATCTTTGCGACGCCGTACGACTTCTTTTCGATAATGCTCTGTACGAAAATTACCACTAAAATGGCTGCGAACACGCAGACGAGGTTGAGATAACCTTCGGCAGTCGTGCTGAGGTTGGTCTCCCATGCGGACATCAGGAAGAGTATCGCAAGTGCGAAGATTGCGGCGCCTTCGATGATATATGCGCATACGGTGCCGGTTCTGTCCTTTTTGCCTGCAATCACGGGGATAAGGAAGATGAGCGCAAGCACGGTTATGACGAGGAGCACGATTATCATCAGCGCGGGGATGTGAAGATCCGTGCCGGGGATGATCTGCGACTCGAATGTCATAAATTCGGGAAGCTCATGTCCGCCCGCAACCGATGCAGGGATGAGATCCTTGCCGAGGAAGGGGTAGAGGAAAGCGTTGATGATAGCGGGTACGTACCAGAACATCATCATGTCGCCGAGCTCGGTGCCCTGTCCGTAGCCGAAGCCGGGAACAAACCAGGCGGCAACGAGCAACACTACTGCGATGATGTAGGTTACGACTACAGCGGTCTTGATAGACTTCTTTGTGTTAACAGTTGTCATAGTAATTCTCCGTAACAGTTTTTTAAAGTTGAGCGCCCCGTCCGCGTTCGCCGCGCGGCGTGTGCGCAAGCCTACAATTTGGTAACAGAGGAAGAATTAAAAATACTTCTACTTCAATTATTTTAATACAAATTTCGCTATATGTCAAGGTCAATACAAAAATTTTGTTGATATTACACACTTTTTTTTGTAAAAATTTTGCACACGCGCCCGCACGGGCGCAAAGACGGGGCCGCAAGGCGGCTGCGCCTTCCTTTTGCGGCTTGTCCCGTCTCCTTTGCGTCACAGCAATTTCATCCGACTGTTACAAAAAAATATTGAAAATTTATTATTCTTATAGTATAATATTATTGTGCACGGACAAAAATTTATTATCGGTAAAAAAATTCATAATCCGCGCCACAATTAAAAGGCAGGTGTTTAAAATGCCCTTCTCTGTCAAAAGCGGGCTTTCGCTCTCGTCGCTGGCCGAAGCGCTTGGCAAATCCAGGCGCGAAAAACTGCTTGAAGGCTACGATCTGAAAAATTTTGTAAAAGTGTTTGAGGACAGGGAGCTCATGTCCACGCTCAACAGTCTTTTCGAAAACGATCTTAACGTGTCAAAGACGGCCCGCGCCCTCTTCATGCACCGCAACACTCTCATCTACAGACTCAACAAGGTGCGCTCGGTAACGGGGCTCGATCCCTGTTCATTCGGCGACGCCGTCACACTTCTGATATTGCTCGCGCTCTATCGCGCAAAGTAGGTTCAAATTGAAAAAGTTCAACGTAAAAAGTTTAATAATTCCCGCGCTGGCGGCCATACTCTCGCTTGCAGTCATATTTGCCTCGGCCTGTTCGCCCAGCTGCTCAATCTACGCCTCCACGCTCGACTGGGCCGTAGCCATGATAGAGGAGTTCTACTATGAGGATGTCTCCGAAGAGGACGTGCGCGCCGCGGGGCTAGAAAATCTTTCGGGCAACGTGCTCGATATCTATTCGCGCTACTACACGGCCGAGGAGTACGAGCAGACAAACAGCTCCAACGAGGGCAACAGGAGCGGCATAGGCGTAAGCTATTCCTATCTCTCTCCGGAACTCAACCTCTCAATTGGCAGCGGGGTGTACATTGCCTCCGTGCTCGGCAACTCCCCCGCCTGGCGCAGCGGCCTGCGTCCCGGCACCTTTGTAACGGGCGCGCGGACGGCGCAGGGAGAGGAGGTTGCAATTGCCGATAACGACGACTTCGCCGCATTTATCAATGCCCGCGCCGAAGGCGAGCAGTTCACCCTCATAACCGACCGCGGCGAATTTTCCATGGCCAAGGAAAACTATGTGATGAGCTACTGCCGCATGGCCACGGCCGAGGGGGAGTGGAGCATCTCCTACGACGCCGACGGCGATATGAGTGCCGACTACGTGCAGAGCGACCGCTACTCCTACCTGCCAGAAGGCACTGCCTACGTCAGCCTGTCGCAGTTCTACGGCAACGCCTCTGAGGAGATGGCCGCGCTCTTTAAAGTCTTCAACCAGGAGGGTTGCACCTCGCTCATTCTCGACCTGCGCAACAACGGCGGCGGCTATGTCAGCATAATGCAGGAGCTGACCTACCTGTTCACCGCCGAGCTTGACGACGCGTACGACGTAGCTATGTACGCCCGCTTCAAGGACGGCAGCAGCACGCGCTACGACGTCGACGCGTTCACTTCGGATAGTTCAAGCTACATTCCCGCGGGCACGCAGGTCACAATTCTTGCCAACAACGGCACGGCCAGCGCCTCCGAAGCGCTCATAGGCGCCCTCATCTCCAACGGCGTCGCCGGCTACGACGACATCTATGTATCCGACTTTTCGGACGCATACCTCGCCGCGACGGGCACGGAGGACAAGGACTGCCGCACCTACGGCAAGGGCATAATGCAGTCCACCTGGCAGTACTGGGTTACGGGCGAGGCCTTAAAGCTGACCGTGGCACAAATCTACTGGCCCGACGGTCAGATGAGCATACACGACAGGGGCGTGGGCGTTGCCGACGGCTGTCACACTGTGCCCGCAGAGTGGTCTGTCACCTATTCCGACGAGGAACTGCAGGCCGTGTGCGCAATGCTGGCGGCATAGCAAAGGCGCCGCCGGCAGTTAACAGTTATGAATTGCGCTTGGGCGCAAGGTGATGGTTGCCGCCTTGCGGCAAGTTATGGCAAAAAATGTGCGGCGGCGAACGATGTTCGCCGCCGCGCGTCATACTGTTCTGAAGCGCTTTATCCTGCGTGCCGCAAATATTATGCACACCGAAAAGCCGTCGGCCGTGCGCGTTATGTTCATATCCGGCCGTCCGTCACCCTCGAAGTACTCCTCATAGACCTTGGCAAAGTCGGCCATAAACAGTTGCTTTTCGCCCTCGGTCATCTCGTCGCAGTCAAAAATCAGTTCGCCCGTCATCAATTGTCCGTTCATATCTTCCCCCTCATTTTGCGTTTTATAAACCCGCCCGCACCCAGGTACGTGCGCGTGGTCTGGTAAATCTTTTTGCCGTCGCCCGCAATGCGCGCGGCTGTCATCTTAAAGGCCTTTACGCTGTCTGCGCGCATGGTGCCCAGCGCCATCCCCAGATCTTCGGGAATAACCCCCAGAAGGGGCGCGTGCAGCAGGGCGGCTATGTCCTTGGGCGGCATAATCCTGTTGTCGTATATCAGCCCGCCGTTGACTTTATTTACTATAACGCCCACATCCTTATACTTCATATCCCGCAGGTGGTTGAGGCATATGTCCGCCCCTTTTATGCCGGTCGGGTAGGGCTCGCATACCACCGCGGCGCGTTCGCAGACCTGCGGGGCCGCGCTGTCGCACAGCACGTAGTCGAACAGGCTTTCAACTTCGGTCACGGCCGCCGCAATATACTTTCTGTCCTCGCACCCCGCGCAGGGCAGAATAAAAAAATTGGGCGAGCGCGGGTGCTCTATCACCGCCTGCTTTACGCGGCAGGCGCCCTTGCGCGCCTCCTCAAGCGTGTAGGTCTGCAGCCCCGCACAGCCCGCAATAGTCAGGGCGGCGGGGTAGTGCTCGTCGCCGTCCACAACCAGCACGCGTTCGCCCCTCCTTGCCAGGGCCAGTCCCACGCCCACGGTGCAGGTAGTGGTGCCCGCGCCGCCCTTGCAGGAGGCAAAATAAATTTTAATTGCCATACGCTCTTTCCTTCGGGCCGCGGCGGCGCATACAGCGCCGCCGCGGCCCTCATTTTTTATATTTTATAAAAAATTTGCCGATAAATTTCATGTCCGACAGAAAAATCGGACAATAAATATTATTTTACTTATTATATAATACCTTCGCGCAAAAAATCTGCAAAATATTGCCTTAAAGGGCCGCCTTGTGGCGAAAATCCAGCCCGTTTCAACTGCAGAATTTATCGTTCCGGACACGAAAAATTTTACATTGCTTAACCTTGCAACTGCGGCGCGGGAATGTTTATTTTAAGTTTATACTCTTTCTTATCATTATACAATGTGTATGCGCGCGCATATGGCGCATAAAGATTTTTGCCGCGCGCACATTGATACTGTTTAAAAAATTTTTATATAGAGAGATCTTTGATGAAAAGAATTTTTAAAACTGTAACCGCTGCCGCCCTTCTTTCGGCGTGCACAGCTACGTTCGCCTTCGGCTTTACGGCCTGCGGCGGCAAGTCCACTGCCAGCGAGGCGCCCTCGGATGTGGGCATCACCCGCCTTCAGGCCCCTACGGACGGCAGTTTGCCCACCGCGCACACCGCGCAGGAAAACCTGGCTTACATGGCCTACGTGCTCGACAACCAGCCGCAGTACCACTGCTACACATACACCGTAACTCAGGCCTCCATAGCCACGCAGTACACCAAGAGCTATAAGGACTACCGCGACGGCGTAACCATCTCCTCGGATATAACCTATTCGTCCATGGTCAAGTCGGGTTCGCAGGCCTGCTTTGTCAACGGCGCGGACGGCCAGGAGGCGTATATGCGCTACAGCGCTGCCCCCGATGCCGAAACGACCAATCTCACCGCGCAGTGGGAGACGGGCGCGCCCTACTACTTCGACACGCAGACCTACCTCACCACCTACGGTCTCTTCCAGACCGAGATGACCAATTATATAATAAATGCCGAGACCATAACCGACAGCTCTGCCGCAACCGACAACGGCGACGGCGCCTATTCTCAGTCGGTCGTGCTCGACCCCGTGGCCAGCACCTATTACTACCAGTACGGCATGAAGACGAGGGGCGGTCTGACGGGTTTCCCGGAATTCCAGAGCGTCAGCCTGACTTTCACGTTCGATTCGTCGTGGCGCGTGCTTGCCATCGATGTTGACGAGGTTTCAAAGGTCAACAAGGGCGTAACTGTCACATCCACCTCGCACAGCCGTGCCGAGTATTCCTACGACGCCGCCGACTTCGACGAGGCGCATTACGCCTATTACGACAGCTATTTCAAGCAGTATATAGGAAGCGGCGATCTCAATACGGGCGGAGGTTCAACCGCGCTCGACGTAGCCGGCGTGCTCTCCAACGGCTTTGCGGGCATCATGAACGGCGGCCAGCAGTTCGAAGTCGGCCTCACGCTCGGCGAAAAGGTGTATAATGGCTACATCTTCCTCGGTCTCGACCTTGCAGACCCCTTAAATTCCCTCAACTTAAAGCTCAGCCTGGGTTCGACTCCCGAAGAGCAGTCGCTGTACGTCGAGTACGCAAACGGCACCGCCAACGCCTACTACGGCAACGACCTTGCAATAACGGCCAACGTCGCCGCAGTCAAGCTTGTCGTCGACGAGTTTGTGCAGTGGGCCGACGGCCTCAACGCCCTGTTCACCACTGGCGAGGGTCAGGACGACGGCCAGAGTAGTGGAGGCATTTCCCTTTCAGACGACGCTCTCTCCGATCTGATGGGTCAGTTCGTGCTCACGCAGGACGAGGACAGCGCTTCTTTAGCTCTCCAGACTGACGATCTTCTCGGCCTCGGCGTGGGAATTGACGCCGTGCTCAACTTCAGCCTCGGTGAGGACAACGCTGTCGCCTTTACGGACGCAACCGTCGGCGGCATAAGCATCGGCGGCGAACAGCTGGCTCTGGAGCTCGCCCTTCAGACCACCCAGGCGCCCGTAATCAGCCGCGACCCCGCCTCAACCCCCGCAGACCTCTCTGCCTACGCGGCAGATGTGTTCAATCTGCTCTCCTCCGACCTCGTCACATTAAATCTCAAACTCGACGGCTCCTCCGATGAGGTCAAAATAGACGCGCTCAAGGGCATTGAGGCAGACATCACCGCCTATGTCGATATCGACGGCATAACGGCGGGTGCGCTGGCCGACGTCTCCTATACATATCAGGGCTACACCTTCTCCGCGCAGATCGGCGCGTATTACGACGGCGACCCTGCAAGCGCAAGCTACGGCGACATCATAGTTCAGATAACCTCTATAAACGGCGTGGCGACCGACATCCGCACGGGCTGTGCGGTTGAGGAACTGCCCCGGGCGGTGGAGTCGCTCTTAAAGCTTGCCAATCTCAATTTAAACGGCCTGTTCTCGGCCGAAAGCGATATTTCGCTGAATGTCGCAGTTATAATCAACAGCGTTCTCACGGCCGATTTTTCGGCAATGCTTGGCGACCTTTCGGCCGACAGCGGCAAGATAGCCGCCACCGTAAATATTGACGAAATTATATCTCTTTTTGCCGATACGAACATCTCTTTCGGCACGCTCAATCTCAGCTACACCCCCGACTATGCCTCGGCTAACGGCGGTAAGCTGGCCGCCGCGCTTCCCGCGCTCGGTCTCTCGCTCGAAGTTCAAGGCAATGACGGCGAAATTGCCCTTCCCGAAGGCGATTATCCCGACTTCGCCGACCTTGTGGAGGCGGTAAACGGCGCATATTCGGCCATCAACGATATAATCGAGGGCCAGTCTGTCAACCTCGTCATACCCGCGGGCAACAACTATTTAAGGTACGCGGATATGAGCCTCGCCGTCACGGGTACGGTCAGCGCCAGGTGGGGGGAGGAGGGCCGCGTTGCCGCTGACCTCAACGTAAAATTTTCAGGCGCCAAGCATTCCGCCACAACCAACGTAAAACTTATATATAACGCCGCGGCGGGGGCAAACAGTCCCCTCGTGCGCCTGTCCATAAACGGCGCCGCGCTCGACATCTACGCCGCAGACCTTCCCGCAATCCAGAGCCAGATTTCCACGCTCTCGTCAGTCACGCCTTCGGGCGCTCATTCGCTCGGCGACGAGCAGAAGCTCGCGGCAATCGTGCTAGAACTGCTTGCCGGCGGCGAGTGGGTAAACTTATTGAATAATCTGACCCTCACTTCAGACGGTCAGTCGCTGGCACTTCAGTACATAGACGCCTTCACTGTCGGCGCCTCTGTCGACGTGTCGGACGGCCTCTCTTTAGGCGTTGAGGCTGAATACGAAAAGTTCAGCTATACGGGCAAGATAAATGTCGTCCGCGCGGACATATACTCGTATGTAAACAGGCAGATAGAGCTGTCTGGCCCCGCCAGCACGGCTAACGGCGCAAGCTTCACCAAGGTCATCTATGACTACGTATTCGACGCCTTCAACGCCATAGATCTCAGCGACGTGCTCGGCGGAGCGTACTCTGTAAACTTAAGCCTCAACGGCAACAATTCGGCCATCGCCCAGCTCAAGGGCGTTCAGGTCAACGCCGCACTCGCGTTTGCCGAGAGGGGTGAGGACAACGTGGCCGATCTCTCCGTCTGGCTCAACGTGGGCGGCACTGAGGTCAAGTTCTCCGTAACGCTCATCGGCGAGCAGTTCTATGTCTCCGTCGCCAACATTTCGGGCAAGGATATCCCCCACTTAAAGCTTACAACCACGGCCGACAGCCTGTATTCGCTCATAACAAACCTCGTCGATTACGCGGTGGAGGCAGGCCTGCTCGGCGGCGCGTACTCCGCGGGTGCAGACGCGCGCTTCAACGCGGCCATAACAGACATAATATACAGCCTCGCTACTATCGACTTTGACGAGTTCATAACTACCTCGTCGGCTGTCGAGGCCAAGACGATGACCGTCGATATAGACGGCCTGCTCTCGGCACTCAACATCAATGCAGGCTTTGCAATCGGCAGTGTAACGGCCGTGCTCAACGAGGATTTGACCTTCTCCGTCTCAGCCGCAAACGCGGGCAGGGAGTGGGTGCGCCTTGAAGCTGGCAAGACGGATAAGGACTACTCGTCCTTCGACACGACGGGTTACATAGACTTCAGCCAGGTCACCTCGCTGCCCGTCGCGGATATATTAAATCTGCTCGACTCGGATATTCTCAAGCTCAACTTGTCGCTTGAAAACACCTTCGAAGGCGGCCACGCCGTGGCGCTTTCGGCGCAGTCCTATATTAATGTAAACGGCATAGCCGTCGCCGCGGACGTAACTGCCGCGTACAGCTATAACGGCATTGAACTCGATCTGGCGCTCACCGCTTACTATGCCGACGACGGTTTGTACCTGCGCATAACGCGCATAAACGGCGAGGATTGTTTTCTCGGCGTGTTCTGCGAGGCCGACGACGTGCAGAGCGCGATAGAGGCGCTCATCGCCGCCGCTCAGACGGGCTTTGGCGACAGCGTGTCTGGCTCCGACCTCTCGGCCATGCTCGACGGCGTCCTCACCGCCGACTTCCCCGCAATCCTTTCGGGCGTCTATTCTGACGGCGAACGCATAAAAGCGGATATCGATGTCGACGCTCTCGCCTCTCACCTCGGCCTTTCAACCGACCTCGGTACGCTTTCGCTTGAATTTGCCGACGGCGCGCTCACGGCTCAGGCCCGGGAAATAGGGCTGGGCATAGCCCTTTCGGGCGCCGAAGAGATGCCCGCTTTCGATACCTCAGACTGCCTCAACCTCTCCGACCTCGTTGATTTCGTAAAAGAGGCCTATGCACAGATAGGCGGCATTGTAAAATCGCAGTCTGTAGCCTTTGAAATCAAGGAGGAGTCTCCCGCCTACATAACGGTGGACGGCATAACCGCCGCGCTGTACGGCAACGGCGAAATCAGCTGGAAGAACGGCGGGCAGACCGTCGCGCTCGACCTCAAAGTCGCCCTCTCTGAAGGCGACGGCAGCGATGTGCTCGACATCGCCCTCGTCTACAACGGCAACGCCGCAGACGACGAGCCCTTTATAACCTTTGCGCTCAACAACGTAGGCGTTGAAATGCGCCGCGCCGACGTGGAGGACATAAATAACAAGCTGAATATTTTAGTCAACTCCATATCGCCCCTGCTCGGCATCAGCCGTTCGGGCAACGCCGCGATCCTTGCCGAGGCCCCCGCAACAGCAGGCAGTGCGGACAGCGACGACATAGTCTATGCCGTCCTTGCCCTGCTCGCCGATACCGACTGGGCTGGTCTGCTCGAAAAATTCACTCTCACAACCGACGGCTCGTCCGTGGCGCTCTCGTGGGCGGACGATAACCTCGTTGCCATCGCCGCAGACGGGAGCGGAATAGAGTTCGCCTATCGAGGCGCGCTCTCGGGCGAAGGTTCGTCCTTTGCAACGGGCGCAAGCGTAGTGCTTTCGCAGTCTTCAGGCTCGCTTGCGGATAAAATCAGCTCAAGGCTTTCGGGCGACGACTACATAATCGCCTCTTCCCAGAACGGCCAGAATTTCATTAAGGCCGTGTACGACAACCTGTTTGAGGCCATCCGCTCGATATCTGTCGAAGAGATCCTCGGCGATAACGTATACAATGTCTCCTTCGATATAAACGGCGCCAATACAAACATAGCCGAACTTCAGGATATATTCGTCCACGCTGAAATGTACGTCAAAAGGAATACAAATGGCGGCACGGTGACCCAGCTCGATCTCAACTTCGATATAAAGGGCGCCGTTGTCAACGGGGCTGTAATCATCGATAACGACTATGCCGGCAAAAACACGCAGTTCTACATAAATTTAACGCAGGTTCTGAACATCACATTAAACGGCTTAAAGGTTCAGGCCTCGCAAAACACCTTGTATGAGGCAGTGGAGAGCCTGATTGACATTATGTGCAACACCGATATGCTCTCGGGCATTGTCTCCCTCGTTCCGTCGTCTGCAAGTACCGAGGTTGAATCTCTTGCCTTAAGTAAGGAGAGTAAGGAAAGTCTTACCGATATTATCTTCAACCTGCTCAATTCTGACATAACCTCTGCATTTACGGGCGCCACGGCAAACGGGGTGACTACGGCGTCGGTCGATCTGGACGCCGTTATGGCCTGCCTCGGACTGAACTTCGGTTCGCTCGGCACGATTGAGTGTAAAATAGATCACTCCACCCACGCGATAACCACCTCTGCGGTGGCCGACGGAATGGGTGAAAAGTGGCTCTCGCTCTCCTCGCGCAGGCTGAAGGAAGCAGAGGTAACCTCGCTAAATTACGCCCTCAAAACATTCGACGCAACACAGTACATAGATATAGCCTTCCTGCCCACTCTGGTGGATGACCTTGCGGCCTCCCTCACGGACGACGAGGGCAAGATGTACGAAAGCATGACCTTTGAAGGAGACGTCAGCGTAAATCTTCTCAATCTGCTGAATATAAATATCTCTGATCTCAAACTGACAATAAATCTTTCAGACGGTTTCTATTTAGCCCTTCAGGGTCAACTTTCTGGTTCGCTGGTCACGTCCCGGACAATAGGTATTACCTTCCACAATGATTATATAACGCTCTATCGCGGGGACGGCGGCGGGCAGTACAGAGTAATGACTACGGCGTACTTCCTCGACAATATGTTCGGCGACGGCGATACGCTCAACTGGCTTCTTGGCGTAAACTCATTAATGTGGAGTATCGTCAAATCGGCCGTTCCCGAAGTAAGTTCGGGTCTCACCACCCCCGGTTCGCTCTATCTCTACTCGCGCGAGGAGAGTCAGGAGCAGGAGGAGGTCACCGTGGCCGACTATGTAAACGCCCTCTGCGCAATCATCGGCGGCGAACAGGTGCTCGAATTCACCTCGCAGAGCGGCAGCATAGACGAAATGCTCAACACCCTCGACGTGTCGGATAACTTCTACGCTTTCGACCTCAACGCCCGCCTGCTCACGGATAACGTGCTCACCCGGCTCTCCGCGGCCATTTTGCGCGGCGCCGACGGCGGCATAACGGGCATTAAAGCCGTGGGCGCAATCCAGAGCTACGTCAGCTTTACCCTCAATTTAAATTATGACGAAAGTTACAATTCCTCGCCCCTTGCAAGTCACTTTGCGGCGGCGGAGGAGGGCTTCAACTCGGCCACGAACAACGGCGCCGTAACCGACGGCGACAGCGGCATATTCGGCTGCTACAACTCTGAGGACGGGTCTGTTGATTTCTCCTACCTTCTCACGCCCTACACGCTCAGCGTTATAGGTCTCGACGGCGATGTGACGCAGTACACTGTGCGCGAGGGCTCAACCGTCTACCTGTACGACAACGCCTATCCCGTCTACGCCGACGACAGCAACCAGTTCAGACTGGTGTACATGTTGAACGGTGAAATTCTCACAAGCTTTGTCGTCAGCGGCGATCTTGCCGCTGACGGTCAGATAACGCTGTACGAGCAAAGGCGCGGTGCTGTGGACTTTACCGTCACCAACAACCAGCCCTTTGCATCATCGTTTACGTATCATTCGTTTGTGGGCGACACGCTTCCCTCGACCTTCGGCGACTTTGCCGTCGTTGATGAATTCGTGTTCGAGTCCAACGGCGAGCCTGTTGCGGGCATGGTGGTAGACGCATACACCCCCACCCGAATCGTGGGTACTTACGCCCCCGCTACGCAGACGATAAACTATGTTGTCTACACCTTCAATACAACCGACCACACATATCACGTTACGGGCCGCGCTACGGGATTCGTCCAGTACTATATCGAAGGCAACCGCACTTTGACGCTTGAAAACGAGATCGACGGTATAACCGTTACCGCCATAGACGACAGCGCTTTCGCCAACACCGGTACGGACTCCGACGGCAATGTCGATTCAACAAAATCTATCCAAAACGTAATAGTGCCCGCCAACATAACCTATGTCGGCGCAAGCGCCTTCAAGGACAATGTGGGTATGCAGTCGATTGTATTCCTCGCGCCGTCCGTTACCTTCGGCGGTTCGGGCACAAATTCCGATTCAACCTACCCCTTCTACGGCTGCTCAACTTATGCCACGTCCGATTCCGTCAATGGAGCCAATGGCAACGAGCAGACTGTATTGACTGTATATGTCAATGGCGTAACAAATTCCAACGATGAATGGAAGTTGTTCAGGGCTGTAAATAAATTTTTGTGGTTCAGGTTCTATATCGGTTCCGACGGCGGTTCGGTCAACACAAGCGGCTGGGCATATGCCGACGGCTTCACCGTCGAAGGCGGCGAGCTGTTGGAAGATATTACCTTCAACGGCAGTTCGCTTGAGGTATATGTCTCCGAAAATATCATCTCCGGCCTCACCGATCCCGTAACCTTAAGCGCTAATGCCGCACAGCTTCAAACCTCGGTTCAGGCGATAATCGATGAATACTCGCTCGGTCAATACGGCTACATCAACGCCTTCACCGTCAGCGTGCAGACAATAAATGACGGCGGCGCATGCAGCTATTGCGTAAAGATTGAAGAGGGTGAGCCCAGGTACGCGGTAACCTGCCTGAACGGCGATGTAACCCTTGCCGTTTCGGGCGAGGGCGGCTACTTCAACGGCACGCCCTACTACGGCGGCGACATCACAATAACGGCCGCGGTTATCGCAAACAGCAGCACAAGCAAAGTTGCCGCAATAATTGTAAACGGCGTCAGGTACGAGGGTAACACGGCATCTGTCACCGTAACGGGCCCCGTACAGGTCGATGTTGAGATAGCGGAGGACGCCTCTGCAACATTTGTAAGCGATGTGGCATTCACGCTCAACGGCGAGGACTGCGGCTATGACAACACCGTCGTTGTTGAGGACATCACGGCGGTGTCCGACTTCACCCCCACGCCTGCGGACAGCGCGTATGTGTTCCTCGGCTGGGCAAGCGATGTCAGCGGCGCAATGTCCTTCACAACAGTATCCACCGCCGGCGTAACCTACACGGCAATCTGGGCAGTCGCCTCCGAAGGCGTAACCTATACGGTGCAGACTTCGGGTACAACGCTCAATGCCCCTGCAGTTTCGTCGGGCGCCTTCTACGGCTGGTATGCCGATGCCCAATTCGCTTCGCCCCTTTCTGGCGAGCTCTCGACAGAGAACACCATTTATGTCGCCAGAAGGCAGTTTACCTTTACATATACCGTATCGGGCAATCTCATCACAAAAATAAACGACAGCAAGTTTGGTTCGGTATCGGGTAAATCGTCGCTCACCAATTCTATTACAGTGCTTGAAAAGCAGACAGTATTAGTTGAGGTAACGGGTGACTATACTGCCGATGTTAAGGTGGACGGGGAAGTTATAACAACGCTCACGCTGGAAAAATACTTCTTCGTAAGGTATACGTTCAAAACAGATTCGGGCAGTCTGTCCGGCGGTATGTGGACATCTGTTGCAATGTCTGATATATTTGCAACACTTAACTATTGATAATCAGATAAATTGTGCGCCCGCGCGGCTCTGCCGCGCGGGCGCACTGCATTATATTCAGCATTAAGGCATACACTAATGTATGGAATTTTTGCGCGAAATTTTGAATTCGGCCGGGGCCGACACGCTCAATGCGTTTACGGTCGTGCCGGGCTTCGGCGGATACTTCAAGGACGTAAAGGGCGTGGCTGACTTCTCCCCCCAAAAAATAATGCTCATAGTGGGCAAACTGGCCGTCACCGTCGTGGGCGAGGGCCTTGCCATAGGCAGGTATTTTTGCGGCGACCTGTTCATATCGGGCGCGATAGCGGGGGTAAGCATTGAATAATCTTGCCCGTATTCGCGTTACCGCCGCGGCAGAAACGGTGATAAAAAAGCTGTCAAAGGCGCAAATTCCCCTCTACGGGCTCAAAAAACAGGGTGCCTATACAACTTTTCTGGTCAAAGACAAAACAGTCAAAAAAGTTTTTGCAATTTTCTCTCATCCGTGTTATAATGTATGCGTAATACAATACGGCGCACTGCGCTCTCTTTTAAGGCGCGCGGCCGCCAGGGTCGGTCTGCTTGTCGGGGCGCTGGTGTTTGCTGTTGTTGTAACCTGCGCCCAGGCCTTTGTGTTCAAAGTGCAGGTGGTGGGCAGCGGGGCCTATCTCTCCCCGCAGGTTACAGCCATTTTGTGCGACAGCGGAATTGCCGTCGGCAAACTCTATAAAGATGTCGATAAACCCCAGACTATAGCAAAGATAATGGCCCTTCCGTCCGTCACCTTCTGCTCGTTTGAAAAGCGCGGCACGGCCGTAATCGTCGACGTCGAGTGCGACGAGGAGGGCTCCATATCCTCCACCCGTACGCCCCTTGTTTCGCCCGTTTCTGGCGAGGTTGTAAACATAACCGTCATCTGCGGCACTCCCCGCGTTCAGGAGGGGCAGGCCGTCTCGCGCGGAGACGAGCTCATTTCGCCATTCTATACCGACGGCGAGGGGCAGACTGTGGGCTGTCTGTGCGTTGGGTATGTTGACATTCGCGTGAGCGCCGTCATCTCCGTTTCCGCCCAAAGCGAGGGAGATGAGGGGCTCAGTTCGGCGCTGGCCGCCGTCAACCTCTACTCGGACGAGGCGCAGATAACCTCATACTCTGTAAAAACTGTCGCCGAAGGCGTCATATATACGGTAAATTTCACCTACATTCACACAGCAAGCATCAATATGCAATAATACTGCGGAGTTTTAATGGAGATAACCAAAAGAGTAAACCTGACCGGCGTGGACAGGCTGTCCCGCGTACTCGGAAATTTTGATGAAAACCTCAATACAATAATGCACGAACTGGGCGTAACCATCCGCGTGGACGGACTGGACGCCGTGATAAGCGGCGGCGACGAGCGCGTGCAACAGGCCGCCGACGTCATCAAAAATCTGGCCGTCCTCTCCGAGAGCGGCGAAAAGATAGACAAGGGCCGCGTAATCTACTGCATAGAGCTGGCCAAAGAGGGCAAGGCGTCGGATATAACCAAGCTCTCTTCGGGTACCGTCTGCATAACCTTCCGCGGCAAGCCCATAAAGTGCAAAACCGTCGGCCAGAAGGTGTATGTCGACGCCATAAAAAACAACACAGTCGTGTTCGGCGTGGGCCCCGCGGGCACGGGCAAGACGTACCTCGCCGTCTGCCTGGCCGTGCAGGCCATGAAGCAGAAGCAGGTCGACAAAATAATACTCACCCGCCCCGCAGTGGAGGCGGGCGAAAAATTGGGCTTTCTGCCGGGCGACTTGCAGACAAAGGTAGACCCCTATCTTCGTCCCCTGTACGACGCATTGCAGGAGATGCTGGGGCTGGAGACATACACAAAACTTATGGAGCGCGGCTCAATAGAGATAGCTCCGCTGGCATATATGCGGGGGCGAACGCTATCCAACGCCTTCATAATTCTGGATGAGGCGCAGAACACCACCGTCGAGCAGATGAAGATGTTTCTTACCCGTTTGGGCGACGGAAGCAAGATGGTCATAACGGGCGACGTCACCCAGGTCGACCTGCCCGAAGGAAAAAAGAGCGGCCTTATACAGTCGACAAAAATCCTGCGCGGAATAGAGGGGATAAGGATTATCAATCTCACGGCAAAGGATGTCGTGCGCAATCCGCTTGTAATGAACATTGTCCGCGCATACGAGCGCGCGGAGGCCAAAGCCGAAGCAAAAGGTGAAGAAGATGAAAAAAAGACTATCAAAAAAGACGATTAGCCTGAGTGCGCTGATGTTCGTTCTGAACGTCATCCTCCTGTTTGCAATGATCTTTTTATTGCTGGAGGTAAACGAGGGCTTAAACGTCATCAACTACATCACTGAAAATTACAACCGCGTGCTTTTCGTCGCCTCGGCCGTGATAATACTTTCGATGCTGATGTACGCCTATTATTACTTCGAGTGCACCGAAATTCTGCGCGATATGTCCAAGATAATCGAGTGCTTCGTTCTTCTGGATATAGCGCTGCTGCTGTCCTTTATAATAGGTCAGGTCTTTGATACCAACGCACGTCCCTTTGCCTTTCTCGCGCTCATGGCGGCAACCCTTCTCGGCCGCCGCGAGGCAGTGTTTTTAAATATAATCTATTCCCTGATACTTTTCATAATAGACATAAATTTTACCGCGGGCAGCATGTGGGTCAACTGCGCGTGTCTGCTGGTCACCTTCTGCGCGGGCATGACGGCGGTGTTCATCACGCCCGCCATAAAGACGAGGATCCAGTCCATTTTAATGGTTTTCGTTCTTCTCGTCCCCGCCGAGCTTATCATCGGCGTTATGGAAGTCCTCTTTGCCGAGCAGATGGGTGAAAATATAATTGCCCTCGCTTACGGCGCCCTCGGCTGCTTCTTCAGCGTTTTGGGCTACATGATAATCCTGCCGATATTCGAGGTGATGTTCTCCGAACTGACTGTGTTCCGCCTGCGCGAACTGACGAGCGACGACGCAAAGCTCATAAAAAAGCTCAAGGAGGAGGCGCCCGGCACATACAACCACTCGGTAGTTGTGGCTCAGCTGGCCCAGGCCTGCGCCACGGCCATCGGCGAGGACGGTGAACTGGCCCGCGCGGCGGCGTATTACCACGATATGGGCAAGCTCAAAAATCCCGAAATGTTCACCGAAAACCAGTCGGATTACAATATGCACAACGAACTTTCGCCCGAGCTCTCGGCCGATATAATCCGTTCGCACACGCGCGACGGCGCACAGCTCATCCGCAAGAACCACCTTCCCGAATTTTTTGCCGACTGCGCAATCCAGCACCACGGCACGATGCCCATTAAGTATTTCTACGCCAAGGCGCTCAAGATGAGCGACGGCGAAATAAACATCGCCAACTATTCCTATTCGGGCCCCACGCCCCGCTCCAAAATAGCGGCAATCTTAATGATTGTCGACGCGTCGGAGGCGGCCTCGCGCTCGCTCAAGGACAGGTCGCCCAAGGCAGTTGAGGAGCTGGTCACTTCGCTCATAGAGGAGAGGCTGGACATGGATCAGTTCGCCGATTGCGACATAACTATGCGCGAACTTACAATAATTTCGCACACCGTGGCAGTCGCCCTTTCGGGTGTATACCACAACAGGATATCCTATCCCAAACTCAAAATCTCCAAGAGGGACAATCAGGAGGCATAAGGCGTCACATATATTGCCGTTGCCGCGCTTAAAGACAGACTTGCTATTATGAACGATTTGAAAATTTACTGCGAAGACTACGATTTTTCAGACCTCGCCGCCGCTTTCGGCGGCGAGGTCGCAAGCGATTGCACCCTGTCGGCCGAGATTGTCTTCACCGACGAGGAGGGCATAAGGGAGCTAAACGCGCGCACGCGTTCGGTCGACGCCGTCACCGACGTGCTCTCCTATCCGTCCTTTGAAAATGACCCTCAGCGCGCCATATGCGCGGCCGCACACCCCTATGACGTAGACGAGGACGGCAACCTGTTTATAGGCTCAATCGTCATCTGCCGCAAGCGTGCGGAGGAGCAGGCTCAGGAGTTCGGCCACTCTGTGGAGAGGGAGATAAACTACCTCGCCGCGCACGGCCTGTGCCACCTTTTGGGCTACGACCACATGGAAGAGAACGAAAAGGCCGTCATGCGCGCCGCAGAGGAGCGCGTGCTCAAAAAACTCAATCTTTCGAGGGATGATATATGAACAGCGGATATGTAGGCGTAATAGGCCGTGCCAATGCGGGCAAATCTACGCTCGTCAACGTACTCGTCGGCGAAAAGGTGGCCATAGTCTCACCCAAGCCCCAGACCACGCGCAACGCAATAATGGGCGTTCTGACCAAGCCCGAATATCAGATAGTCTTTGTAGACACTCCCGGCCTGTATAAGGCGGGCAACGCGCTGTCTCAATCGATGATGAAAACCACCCAGACGACCGCGCGCGACGTCGATCTCATTTTATTCGTGCACGACGGCCACGGCGGCGTCAGCGATGAGGATATAGAGCTCATAAAACGCTATTCGTCGGGGGATATTCCCGTACTTATCGCATATACAAAGATAGACATAATGCCCAAGGAGCGCATACCCGAAGATATAAAAAAGCTGTTCGAGGCCGGCATCGAGTGTGATGTCTACCCCGTCTCGGCGCGCAAGGGCACCAATATAAGAAAGCTTGAAGAGGCCATCGCAAAGATGTTGCCCGAAGGCGAAAGGGTCATCTCAGAGGATATCGTCTCGGATAAGAGCGCCAAATTTATGGTCGCCGAAATCATGCGCGAAAAAATTCTCCTGAAGTACGACAAGGAGATTCCGCACGGCGTGGCCATAGTTGTCAACACATTTGAAAAGGGCGAAAACGGCGTGTACGACATCAACCTCGACATTGTCTGCGAAAAGTCCAACCACAAGGCCATTTTGATCGGCAAGCAGGGCAAGGCGCTTAAAGAGGTCTCCTCGTTCGCCCGTAAGGATATGGAAAAATTTCTGGGCGCCAAGGTCTTTCTCACTACCTATGTCAAGGTCAAGGAGGACTGGCGCGACCGCCCCGCGCTTATGCGCGACTACGGCTACGATTACAAAAAAAATTCATAAAACGCCCCCGTCTTGCGCAAACTGTCCTTAAAGGGGGTGCGCATGAAAAAGGACGACGACGCGGCCGAGCTCGCCTGGAAGATGTTCAAAAAGACGGGCTCGATAAGCTACTATATGTTGTACAGACATCTTATCGGCAAATCCTGAAAGGGCCATAGCTTTTGGGCGCGGGCTCTTAAGCGGTGAGATGCCTTAAAGGAAAAATCTACTTAAATGGAAGGCATCAAGGTAAACGCGGTAATGCTCCGCGCAACCGACTACGGAGAAAACGACAAAATTTTAACGCTCCTCACGGCCGAACTCGGCAAGATTTCGGCGGGGATCAAGGGCGTAAAAAAGGCGGGGGCAAAGCTTAAATTTGCCGCCCAGCCTTTTTGCTTTGCCGAATACGTCCTCTCCAGGCGCGGCGAGCGGTACACCGTCACCCAGGCCTCCGAAACAGAGAGCTTTTACGACCTGCGCACGGATATAAACAAGTTTTACGCCGCTTCGGCCGTGTGCGAGGCGGCCGACCGACTGTCCTACGGCGGGGCGGAGGACGGCGCCTCAATGTTCGGGCTGTGCGTGCGCGCACTGTCGGACATCTGCAACGGAGAGGAGAGCCAGGCGCTAATAAAGTTTCTTTTGTCCGCGCTGTCCTCTTCGGGCTATACGGTGGGTCTTGAAAACTGCTCGGAGTGCGGCGCGCCCTTAACCTCGGCCGACAAAATGCGCTTTGACATGAACACGGGCGCCTTCACCTGCTGGGACTGCGGCACGGGCGCAGGCACCAGCGGGGTTACATACAACGTGCTTCGCAAGTGCGCGGGCAAGAGCTATTCTGCTCAGTTTATCACCGCCGACGGCGAAAAGCGCGCCCTGCGCCTGTTGCGGGAATTTTTGACCTTCAAGACCGATGCACACTGTAATAGTCTCACGGAATATATAAGACTGCTTTAACAAATCCGTGCTCAAGTTGTGTAAAAAGGGGTGGGGGCCGCGCAATAAATTTTGCGCGGCCCCGCCCCTTTTTATTGCAATATCTTAATGCCGCGCGGCCTAAGCTGGCAGGGCGCGGCTAAAGCGCAATTACTACCTGCAAAATTATTGCAAACATCGCCGCGTTGTGGTAAAATAAAATATGGATAACTAAATTTGCACCGTCGGCATACAATGGCAGTATGCAAAAAACTATAGCTAAGATAAATCTTTCGGCAATTTCCGGCAACGCAGCGTACCTTAAAAGCAGGGCGCAAGGCGGCAAATTTTATGCCGTAGTCAAGGCCGATGCCTACGGCCACGGTGCAATCGCCGTCGCGCGCGAACTTGCGTCCATAGCCGACTGTTTTTGCGTTGCCATTGTCGACGAAGGCGTTGAACTTCGCGCCGCGGGCATTTCAACGCCCATACTCGTCCTCACTCCCCCTATGGACAGGGATGACGTCACGCGTTCGGCCGCGTACAACCTCATCTGTACCGTCTCGGATGTCTCCACCGCCCGCCTCTGCCGCGGGCTGGAAGTTCACATAAAGATAAACACGGGCATGAACCGCTACGGCACCACGCCCGAAGGCCTGGGGGCAGTTATTTCCGAGCTCGGCCAAAGCTATGTTACAGGCGTTTATTCGCACATATATGCGCCCCAATCGCGCCAAAACACGCTCAGCCAGCTCGAAGTCTTTAAGAGCTGCGTCAAAGTTGTAAAGGCCGCATATCCCGCGGCCGTAGCCCACTTTGCGGCAACTGCTGGCACGCTTATGGGCGGCGAACTGCTCTTCGACGGCGTCCGTTGCGGCATAGGGCTGTACGGCTACGCGCCTTCGGGCTTTTCGGATGCCAATTTAACTCCCGCGCTCAGCGTCTGGGCGCGCAGGGTGCAGACCTTTTCGCCCCCTTTCGGCGGCGGGGTCGGCTATGCCCAGGCGGATAAAAAATATACTTCGCTCTCCTCATACCGGGCGGGCTATGCCGACGGATTCGCCCGCACATATGCCTTGGGCGAGGGCAATCTGTGTATGGACTCCTTCATCTCGCAGAGCACGGATGACGAGGTGTGCATATTTTCAGACGCCGACAAATATGCCCGAAAGCTGGGCACAATCTCTTACGAGGCGCTGTGCGCCGTCACAAAAAGGAGCCTGCGCGTCTATGAAAGATGAGCTTCGCTACAAGTACAGAATAAAGCGCAAATACTTTCAGCACTCCCGCCGCGAGGTGGCCGACGGCGCCATCTGCGACAATGTTCTGGCGCTCTTCGGCGGAATGGACTGCTTTTTTATTTACAACTCCTTCGGCGCCGAAACTGATACAAAAAATATAATTGCCTCGCTCATATCCCGCGGCAAACGCGTTCTTCTGCCGCGGGTGGAGGGGGACGAAATGGTGCCCGTCGAGTACCGTGAAGGCGACGAACTTACAAAGAGTGCCTTTGGCGTATACGAGCCGCAGGGACAGGCCTACGCGGGCAAAATAGATGTTGTAATAGTGCCCCTGCTTGCGGTCAACAGTCGCGGCTACCGCTTGGGCTACGGCGGGGGATACTACGACAGATTTTTAAAGGGCGCCGCTGCCGTAAAGGTGGGCATAGCCTACGATTTTCAGCTGACAGACGAATTTGAAGAGGACGGGTGGGACGAGCCTTTAGACCTCTTAATAACCGAAAGGGGGATTTACCGCTTTGCAAACTGAACTGACGCCGCAGGAAAAACGCCAGAAATTTTTGTGGGAGGCGCGCGACCTCATCATAGGCGCGGCGCTGCCATTTGTAATAATGTGCATATTCTCAAGCACGATAATACTCTTTGCCGACACCGATGACCTGGCCGTTCAGCTCATTGCCATAATAGGCGGCGACATACTGCTCGCCGCGGCATACTTTATATTCGGCAGACAGAACGGCGCCACGGCCTACCGCAAATATTACCTCAACGAGACAAAGCGCGCCCTCAACTCGTCGGATAAAAAGGCCATCTACAAGACGGGCGAATATGCGCTGTGGAAGGGCTTTGCTATCCCCTTGATTTCGTGTGTGCCCTTTATTATATTGCAGATAATCAACATCTGCGCGCCCAACACCTTCTGCGAGTTCATGCTCCGCTATGCCTGCGGCTGGGCGTATTTTCCCCTGCACGCCGCGGGTGTGCACGAGGCCGTAAACTTCGTATTCATCGTCATTCCCGTTGCGACGCACGTGGCGGGCTACATACTCGGAATGAAGAAGGAAGAAAAAATTCAGGCACAGGTGGCCGAAGAGAGCGCCAAATTAAAGAAGAAGCATAAAAAATGAGGATAATCAGCGGAAAATATCGCGGCTTAAAACTCAATTCCTTCGAGGGCTCGGCCATCCGCCCCACGGCCGACAGGGTAAAGGAGAGCCTCTTCAACATCCTCTATTCCGAAATTGCGGGTGCGCGCGTGCTCGATCTGTTCTGCGGCAGCGGAAGCCTGGGAATCGAGTGCCTTTCGCGCGGGGCGGCCTTCGTCGACTTCAACGATATATCCCCCGCCTCGGTAAAGCTGTTGAAGGGCAATCTTTCCCGCCTCAGGGGCGAGAGCAATTTCACCGTCACAACGGGCGACTATTCGGCCTTTCTTGCAAGGGCAAAGGCGCCCTACGACATAATCTTTATCGACCCGCCCTATGCTGATGATTGCGGCATATATGCGCTTCAATCTGTAGGTGAGCGCCGTCTTTTAAACGAGGGGGGAGTGGCCGTTTACGAGCGCGACAGGCCGTTCAAAGGCGAAATTTCCGGCCTTGAAGTGCGCGACGAGCGCAGGTACGGCAAAACATATTTAACCTTTTTCCGCCCGTGCGGCGGCAAGGAGCAACTATGAAAAAATGCGTATTTGCGGGCACCTTCGACCCGCCCACGGTCGGACACGAGGATGTCGTTAAAAAATGCCTGCGCCTGTTCGACGAAGTCGTGGTGGCAATACTTGTAAATCCACAAAAAATCGCGCTGTTCACGGTCGAAGAGCGGCTCACCCTTTTAAACAAGCTCTTTGCGGGCGAGCCACGCGTGCGTGTGCGCACCTTTGGCGGCGCCGCCGTCGATCTTTTAAAGGAGGAGGACACGCCCTTCTATGTGCGCGGCGTGCGCGACGCCATAGATTTTGAATACGAAAACCGCAACCACTACGCCAGCAAGCGGCTTATGGACGATATTATTACCATCTATCTGCCTTGCGAGCAGAGCCATCAATATGTAAGTTCCACGCTGGTGAGAAATTCAATAAAATTCAAAAAGAACTACGCCGATCTTATTCCCGCGGCCATATGTGCGGACGTATCGGCAATGCTGGAGGACAAAGATGTTTGAAAAACAGGTAAAAATTCCCGAACCCGAAGAGATTAAAGAGATAATGCCCATGCCCGAAAAGCTGGCAAAAATCAAGGCCGTGCGCGATAAAATGGTGGCAGACGTCATCACGGGCGAAAGCGACAAAATGCTGCTTATCGTCGGCCCCTGCTCGGCTCATGCCGAAAAACCCGTGCTCGACTATGTCGAGCGCCTCGGCAAACTCAACGACGAGGTCAAGGATAAACTTGTAATCGTACCCCGCATTTACACGGGCAAGCCCCGCACCAAGGGTGTGGGGTATAAGGGAATGTTCTCTCAGCCCGACCCCAAAAAGGGCGAGGACATTTTAAAGGGCATCTACGCCATCCGCGACTTGAACATCCGCGCCATAGAAAATTCCGGTCTCACCGCCGCAGACGAAATGCTCTACCCCGCCAACTATAACTATGTGGACGACCTTCTCTCCTACGTCGCTGTCGGCGCAAGAAGCTGTGAAAACCAGCTTCACCGCCTGGTATCCAGCGGCGTGGACGTGGCCGTCGGCATAAAAAATCCCATGAGCGGTTCTGTAATGGTAATGCTCAATTCTATTTACGCCGCACAGTCGGGGCAGGTGTTCAAGCTCAACGGCTGGCAGGTAAAAACGCAGGGCAATCCCCTTGCGCACGGCATACTGCGCGGCGCGGTGGACGGCTACGGCAACGACATTCCCAACTTCCACTACGAAACTGTAATGCAGGCGGCCGACGGCTACGCAAAGTCGGGCCTTAAAAACCCTGCAATTATAATAGACGCCAACCACTCCAACAGCGGTAAAAAGTGCCGCCAGCAGATACGTATCTGCGAGGAGGTTATGCAGAACCGCCTGTATGACGCCGACTTCAAAAAGATTGTCAAGGGCTTCATGATTGAAAGCTTCATCGAAGAGGGCAACCAGAAGGAGGACATCGTTTACGGCAAGTCCATAACCGACCCCTGCCTCGGCTGGGAGGACACAAAAAGGCTCATACTCGATATCGCCGCAAAAGTGTAATATAAAATGAATTGCGCGCATTCGCGCATGAATTGAATACTGCGTATTCATGAATTGCCGCCTCAACCCCTCACTTAGATTATGTCGGCTATATGGCGGCATGAATTGCAAGCAGAGCTTGCATTATGGTGGGCATTTTTTTAAATTGCTTTTCGCCTAAATGGAGCAATCTCAGATTGTAAAAATTCATGAAGGCTTTGCCTTCAATTCATTGAGGCTGTAAGCCGAAAATTCCTGGAGCCGCCGCAGGCGGCGAGAATTCATGCACGCCAAAGCGTGCCAATAGGTATCTCAATGTCAACAATCGGTTATCTCGGCCCCGAGGGCAGCTATTCTCAACTGGCCGCGCAAAAGCTTTCGCACGGCGACATAAACCCTTATCCTTCCTTCTATGCACTCGTCTCGGCACTGGAGCAGGGGGAGGCGGACGGCATAGTCCTGCCCGTCGAAAACTCGTTAAACGGCGGGGTAATGCAAAATCTCGACCTTTTGCAGGAGGCCGAGGGCCTGATTGCCGTAAAAGAGGTGATATTGCCCATAGAACACCGCCTATTAACGCTAAAGGACGCGGACAGATGCGGCATAACCACTATATATTCCCACTCCCAGGCGCTCGGCCAGTGCGCTAAATATATCAATTCGCACTTTCCCGATGCAAAACTCGTGCCCACGCCGTCCACCGCGGCCTGCGTGGAGAGGGTCAGAACCACTGCCGACGCGGGCATCGTCGGTGCGCAGTTTTCGGCAGAGGGCTACAAGCTCTGGCCCGAATGTATTTCGGACGAGCAAAGCAACTGCACGCAGTTTCTGTATGTCGTAAAGGGCAGCCCCGATCCCTCCGTTCACAGCGGCAAAATTTTTCTCTGCCTCACCTGCGCGCACCGTCCGGGGGCGCTTTTAGAGGTGCTGGCAGTTTTCGCCCGCGAGGAAATAAACATGACAAAGATAGAGAGCCGCCCCATCAAGGACAGGGTGGGGGAGTACAGGTTTTTCATTGAGATAGAGGCAGACTATTCCTCGCCCGAAATTCAGTCGGCAATGAATTCGCTGAGGGATATATGCAACTCAATCAAGATTTTAGGCTGCTATTAAAGGCAACAGCAGGGCAAAGCACAGCGCGCCCTGCGCAACCTTTATCAGCATAAATTTCAGCGGTTTAACGCCGCATTTGGTCAGATAGCACAGCTGTTGCGCGATTATCGAAAGTCCGCCGAATGTTATCAAAAACCCCGCCAGCGGAAGGGCAAGACCGCCGCCTGCGGCGGCAAGGGCGGCGCATCCGCCAGTAGCCTCGATAAGTCCGCGGCAGAAAGCGGATGCACATTGCCCCAAAAGGGGTGTCAGAGCGGCTTCAAGCGGGAATAATATATAAAAATCGTATGCGGCGCGCGCCAGCGTGTAGAAAAAGCATATGAACCCGCCCGCAACTATCACGGATATGACCGCCGAATAGAATGAATCGTATAAAACATTGCCGCGCTCTGCCCGAAGTGGCCGGGCGGCGACACCGGCTTTGCCCCGCTCAATAAGGCATATTGCCAGGGCAACGGCGGCGACAGATACCAGGTGTGCGGCCAGAAGCAGTGCCCCCGCGGCCTTGCTTTTAAACATATTCTGTCCCACGCTCGCAATCAAAAACAGCGGGCCTGATGTCGAGCACAGTGGCGCAAGTTTTTGCGCGTCGGCCTCGTTGATCTCGCCGCGCTGGCAGTATTCATATACAATCCTGCTCCCCGCGGGATAGCCCGAAAAGGCACTCATTATAAAGATTACCGCCGCGGCGGGCGGCAGTCCGAAAAAGTTGCACACCCTTTTGAATGGCCGCGCGGCCAATTCCGCCCCGCCCGTCGATATAAACAGCAAGGTTATTACCATAAAGGGGAATAGCGCGGGCAGAACGCACTGTGCCCACAGTGCTATGCCCTCCAGACAGGCGGGCACATACCTTTCGGGCGAGGTCGCCAGCACTGCGGCAAACAGCGCAAGGCAGATATACAGCGGCACATATTTAACTAAAATCCGACATTTCATAGTACATAATTATTTATATGAGAGGTCTTTTATGAGTAAAAAGTTAGGACTTGCCCTCGGCGCGGGAGGCGCCCGCGGAGCGGCACATATCGGTTTTTTGCAGGCGCTTGAAGAGGAGGGGATCAAACCCGACGTAATCGCAGGTTGTTCTATGGGCGCCGTAGTCGGCGGCGCGTATGCGGCGGGACTGTCCGTCGAGGAAATTCTGGCCGCCGTACGCGAACTCAAGGTTGCCGACCTTATAGATCCTTCGGGAATGGTCGTAACCAAACTTGCGTTCTTCAAGGGCAACAAGGTGCGCAAACTTCTCATCTCCAAGTTCGGCGAAGTCACCTTCGACAAGCTCAATATCCCCTTCGTCTGCGTTGCGGTGGACATTCTAGGCGGCAGGCTAACTATCCTCAACGAGGGCAACGTTGCCGACGCGGTGCGCGCCTCCTCGGCCATACCAACGGTATTCCGTCCCGTGCAGATGGGCGACAAACTGCTCATCGACGGCGGCGTTCTCTGCCGCGTTCCCGTAAGGCAGTGCAAGGATCTGGGCGCAGATGTCGTCGTCGCCTTCGACGTGCTCTCTAACACTGGCGAAAGTGTAGACAAAGTGCCCAACATCGTCGCAAAGGTGCTCAGGATTTTCGATATAATGGACTACAACCAGAACGAGTTTGCCAAGCGCGACTACAAGGACTGCTACGATTTATGGCTCGAACCTCATATGGAGGGGTTGAGCGCCTACAACGTAAAGGACGCCGAGAGGGCCTACGAGCTCGGCTATGAATACGCAAAACAGCACGTGGGGGAGATAAAGGCGCTCCTCACAGATTAAAATGGATTTATTCGACTTCAACGGCAATGCCGAGGCGGCCAAGCCCCTCGCCGAACGTATGCGCGCCAACAATTTAAACGACTTCATCGGCCAGAGGCACATCGTCGCCGAAGGCTCGCTCCTCCGCCGCGCCATCTCGCTCGACAGATTGGGCAGCTGTATCTTTTACGGCCCTCCGGGCACGGGAAAGACCACGCTTGCCAACATAATAGCGCAGACCACCCACGGCGAGTTTATAAAGCTCAACGCCGTTCAAGCTGGCGTGGCCGACGTAAAAAAGGCCGTGCAGGAGGCTGAAAACAACCTCAAAATGTACGGCAAGCGCACCTATCTGATGTTGGATGAGTGCCACCGCTTTTCAAAGACCCAGTCCGATTCCCTCCTGCCCGCAATCGAACAGGGCACGATAATTTTTATAGGCTCCACAACCGAAAATCCCTATGCCTCGATGACCCCCGCAATAGTTTCGCGCTGCCGAGTCTTTGCGTTCAAACGCCTTTCAACGGAGGATATCCGCGGGGCAATCAAAAAGGCGCTCGCCGATAAGCGCAGGGGGCTGGGCAACTATAACGCCGTCGTCGACGACGATGCGATAGACCACATCGCCGTCACGGCAGGGGGAGATCTGCGCACGGCATACAACGCTTTAGAGCTTGCAGTTCTGACCACCCCGCCCGCGCAGGACGGAGTAATTCACGTAACGCTCGCCGATGCCGAGCAGTCCATTCAGAAAAAGGCGCTCTCTTATAACGAGGACGACTATTACGACTATCTTTCGGCCTTCTGCAAGTCGCTCCGCGGCAGCGATGCGGACGCGGCGCTGTACTATGCAATGCGCCTCATTTCGGGCGGGTGCGATCCCATGCTCGTTGCAAGGCGGCTGGTTGTGCACTCGGCGGAGGACGTGGGTATGGCGGACCCGCGCGCCCTGCAGATTGCCGCTTCGGCCATGTATGTGCTAGAAAAGACGGGCGCGCCCGAAGGGCTCATTCCCCTGTCGGAGGCCATAGTGTATGTGTGCGAAGCACCCAAGAGCAACTCTGTAATTGAGGCTATGCAGGCCGCCAGAAGCGATGCCGAAACCGTGCGCGACGACGACGGTGTCCCCGCGTACCTGCGCGATCACTCCTACGACAGCCGCGAGGGCAAAAGGGAGGCGGCAAAGTATAAGTATCCGCACAACTACCCCAGCGGCTATGTTGAACAGCAGTACCTTCCTGACAGTTTAAAGGGCAAAAAATATTACATACCCAAGGGCATCGGCTATGAGCTGAAGGTGGAGGAAATCCGCCGCTCGAAGGGCAAGAAGGACTGAGGCTCTTCAGTTAATTGAATATAAGGCAAAATATAACAGCCGCGCGGCGGGATTTTCCCGCCGCGCGGCTGTTTTTATGCCATTTTGTATCGGCGGTTTACTTCACGCGCAGTCATAATCGCGCCGCCCCGTAAATATATTATCGTACAGGTCGCCATGAGGCGGGCAGGTCTGCCGCCGCCCGTCGGGGCGCGATATTTTCAGCAGAAAAAATTATTTTTCGACAAAGGCTCGGTGTTTCCGACATCGTCAATAATATATCATCGGGGTACAACTTTGGCATACGTTTTAAAAATCAAGGGCGTAATCATCTGTTTTCTCATAGCGGTGGTCATCACCGCTCTCAGCCTTTCGGCGTACTATTCGGGCGCATATGCCGTCTACTTCGGCTCAACCGTGCGCAAACTGCCCATCTATTCGGTGGGAACGGAGGAAAAAGTCGTTTCGCTCTCCTTCGACTGCGCCTGGGGCACCGACCACACCGACGCAATTTTAAGCGAGCTGGAGCGCGAAAATGTTACGGCCACATGGTTTATGGTGGAGTTCTGGACGGAAAAATATCCCGACTACGTCTCCAAAATCTCGCAGGCCGGCCACGAAATAGGCACTCATTCTGCAACACACTCGTATATGTCCCGCCTGGGCGCCGACGAGATAAAGAGCGAACTCACCTCATCGGCGGAGGCCATAACCTCTGTTACGGGCGAGGCCGTCGAGCTCTTCCGTCCGCCCTACGGCGACTACGACGACGAGCTCATCACCGCCGCCGAAGAGCTGGGGCTTTTCACCATTCAGTGGGACGTGGACAGTCTGGACTGGAAGGATTTATCGGCAAACGACATAGCTATGCGCGTTATAAACGCCGTACAGCCTGGCAGCATAATACTCATGCACAACAACGGCCTGTACACCGCCGAAAGCCTGCCAATAATAATCTCCACGCTCAAAAACCGCGGCTACGAGTTCAGACCGATAGGCGAGATGATCTACCGCACCGACTACACCCTCGACAGCAACGGACGCCAACAGTTGACATCAAGATAAATTTGTAAAAGAGGTACAATTATGAATGTCAGCAGTGAAAAGAACAACAAAGTCTATCTGTGCGGAAAAATAGCCTCCAAGGCCGTCTTTTCGCACGAAGTTTTCGGGGAGGGGTTCTACGAGTTCTATGTAAAGGTCAACCGTCTGTCCGGCCAGGCCGACATCCTTCCCGTCACCATTTCCGAGAGGCTTATGACCCCCGAAATGGTGGAGGGGGCAACGCTGTGCGCGCTGGGGCAGTTCCGCTCCTTCAACAAGCTCGAAGGCGGCCGCTCGCGTCTCATGCTCACCGTGTTCGTGCGCGAAGTACTGTCCGCGCCGCCCTCGTCCAACCCCAATTCCATAGTCCTTTCGGGCTACATATGCAAGCCGCCCGTCTACCGCACCACGCCCTTCAACCGCGAGATTGCCGATCTTTTGATTGCCGTAAACCGTTCGTACAACAAGTCCGACTATATCCCCGCTATAGCGTGGGGCAGGAACGCGCGCTTCGTCTCCAAAATGGCCGTGGGCGACAAGATAGTTCTGTCGGGGCGCATACAGTCGCGCGAGTACCAGAAAAAGCAGGCCGACGACAGTTTTGTAACAATGACGGCCTATGAAGTTTCAATATCCAAACTGGCGCTCTACGACGACTATTCGCCCTTTGACATAGACGAAGAGTTCTCGCTCTACACCTGCCCGCACGACGAACACAGCCACGCAGACAAACTTTGACCCCAACATATGTGCCGTTTACTGCGGTATAAGTAGGTTTTTATGTTGGTATAATTAAAAATGATACAACAAAATTAAAATTTGCGCGCCCGCCGTTTGCAAAACGGCGGGCACAATATTATAATTCAATTCACTATGGAAGAGAAAATCATAAAAACCGCTTCAAAAAAATCGGGCACAACCGATTTAACGCGCGGAAATGTATGGAAGGTACTGCTTTTGTACTGTCTGCCCATATTCGGCAGTGCAATGGTTCAGCAACTCTATTCGCTCGTCGACCTGCTCGTCGTAGGCAACTTTGCGGCCAACTCAAACCTCGCCGTAAACGCCGTCGGCAATGCCACGACCGTTGTCAACATTCTTCTGGCCTTTGCCCTCGGCGCAAATGCGGGATGTTCGGTAACCGTTGCCAAGTACTTCGGCGCAAAGAATCACACCAAGGTCAGGGAGACGGTAAACACCTCAATAATAACTTTCGCCGCTCTCTGTGCCGTCACCATGGTGCTCGGCTTTGCCTTCGGAAACCTGTCGATGGACGCTCTCAGCGTTGATGCGTCCTACCGCGCCGATTGCCTTACATATCTGTATATATATGCCGGTTCGCTACCTTTTGTGTTTTTGTACAACACGGGCTGCGGCATCTGCTCGGCCATGGGCGATTCCAAAACGCCCTTCATATTCCTTGTGGTATCCTCGCTGCTGAACGTCGTTTTGGATCTCGTTTTTGTCTGTGTGTTCCACTGGGACGTGGCGGGCGCTGCCTGGGCAACCTTCATTTCGCAGGCCATATCCGCCGTTTTAACGGCATATGTGCTGGCGCGCAAGCTCAAAAAGCTCCCCTGCGAGGATAAGCCCAGGATTTTCGTCAAGTCCATCAGCCGCGACCTCATGATAACTTCCGTGCCCGTCATATTGCAGAACGCCTTTGTGTCGGTGGGTAACTTCTTTGTAAGCAAGCGCATAAATTCCATCAGCCTGGACGCAACCACCGGCTTTACCGCGGCCTTCAAACTTGTATCTATGGCAAATATGGGCGTCAGTCAGATGACCTCCGGCCTTGCCAACTTCTGTTCGCAGAACAAGGCGGTGGGGGAGAACAGGCGCATACTAAAGGGCTTTTTCGCCGTGCTTGTCTATTGCCTCATCACCAATGCAATATTTATGGCGGCCTTTATCTCCGCGCCCGAATTTTTCACGCGGCTGTTCGTCGATTCTGAAAAGCTCACCGCCGACGCGCTGGCGTACTCCTGCAACTTCATCGTGATAGTTTCGTCCTTCCTGCCCGTCGTCTGCGTAAAAATAGTCTGCGACGGCACCGTGCGCGGCTGCGGCGGCAACCTCGGCTTTACCATTTCAACCTTTACCGACCTTATACTGCGCGTGGTATTCGTCTATATTCTCGTCGGCCCCTTGGGCTTCCACGGCGTAAGCTGGGCTTGGGCCATCGGCTGGTCGGTGTCGATGTTCGTCGCCGTTGGTTTCTTTTTGGCCATTCCCTGCCTGCGCACCGTGTTCTTCAAAAATTACAAACCCAAAACCAAACCCGATTTGCAATAATGCTATCGCATATGGTGAAATAGGCCGCGCCATTACCGGCGCGGCCTCAGTTATTTTATTTATTTAAGGCGGGCGGGGCTTTTCAAAGCCCCGCCCGCCATGTTTTACTTTTCGTCCTGGCAGAGTATGTAGTTTGTATCCACGTCCAACGCCTTGCACAAATTTGCAAGCGTGTCTATGGCGGGCATTTTCTGACCGTTGACATAGCATGAAATTTGTTGGTGTCTTATTCCAACCTGTTCTGCAAGCTGACGCTGTGTCATACCGCTCTGTTTTATTGCCTCTGCCAACCTCTTTTGTATCTGTTCGTTTGTAATCATACTTTGCTCCGTTGATTTTACTGAATTATAGCACCCGTTGGGTGCAAAACATTTGACATTCATCTGTTGGGTGCCTTATAATATATTAAAATCAAGTGAGGAGCAGATATGCAGGGAAATAAGCAATGTTTTGGGTGCAGGTATCTTGACAGGTATTATACTAAGGGTGTAAAGAAATTCGCCAAGACAAAGTTTGGCTGGTGTTGTGCCGCGGCCGAAGTCGTCGACATACACAACGGGTGCGACAGATTTGCGCAGTCGCACCCTCTGAAGAGGAGTAAATACGGGGTACAGTATTGCCTGAATGATCTGCTTACGCAGATAACAGAACTGCGTAAACTCCTTGAGGACGATATTGATGAAGAGCTGTAGAACCTGCGGGGCCTGCCGCCGGCTGTACAGGCAGTACTACACATTTTATCCTGACAGGTTGTACTGTTGCACTGTGCACGATGAGCTAACTACACCTCAGAACTATTGTGGCGACTGGCGCAGGGCAGAGAGGGAGTACGACCTGTCCCCGGCACGGTTCGACAGTGCAGAGCAGGACATACTGCGCCTCATTCAACTGCTGTCCGATCAGCGTTAATGCAGGAGAATAGCGACGTTCGGGCGACCGTCAGGGTAAATTTAAAAAATCACTTGATTTTTTTGCGCGCATATGATATTATAGAGACAGTTTAATACTATAATGCGATGAAGCGGAATAGTAAAGGGGTTGACCTCGTTCAGAGAGCCGTCGGCAGGTGCGAGACGGCGGAGGAGGCCCTTCGAACTCGCCGCGGAGCAGACCGGGTGAAATTGCAGTAGCCGGGTACGGTTCCCCGCCGTATAAAGGGCAGGGTGTTTGCGCACCCATAAGGCGGCACACAGCCGTAAAGAAGAGTGGTACCACGCGCGGGGCGGCGTCTCTTTAATAAGAGGCGCCGCCCCGTTATCATTAAAAGGCTTTTTAATGATTAAAATAAGGTGATATGAAAAATTTCAACAAGTATACTCCCCAATTTATCCTCCCCCCCGAACGCTGTATGGACTGGGCGCAAAAGAGCATGGTTGAGCGTGCGCCCGTGTGGTGCTCGGTAGACCTGCGCGACGGCAACCAGAGCCTTGTCGAGCCCATGTCGCTCGACACAAAGATAGAATTTTTCAAACTGCTCGTCGAAATCGGCTTCAAAGAGATTGAAGTCGGCTTCCCCGCCGCCTCGGAGACAGAATATGCCTTCCTCCGCAGGCTTATCGAGGACGACCTCATTCCCGACGATGTCACAATCCAGGTTCTCACCCAGGCCCGCGAGCACATAATCAAGAAGACATTCGAGGCGGTAAAGGGCGCAAAGAACGTAATTGTGCACGTGTACAACTCTACATCCGTCGCCCAGCGAGAGCAGGTGTTTGTCAAGGATAAGCAGGCCATAAAGGCGATAGCGGTGGAGGGCGCAAAGCTTTTAAAACAGCTGACCGACGAGGCGGGGGCAAATTACCGCTTCGAGTACTCGCCCGAATCCTTCACGGGAACCGAGCCCGATTACGCCCTGGAGGTGTGCAACGCCGTGCTCGACATCTGGCAACCCACATCCGACCGCAAGGCCGTAATCAACCTGCCCGCCACGGTGGAAAACGCCATGCCCCACGTCTACGCACAGCAGGTGGAGTACATCAACAAGCACTTAAAGTACCGCGACAGCGTAGTATTATCCCTTCACCCCCACAACGACCGCGGATGCGGCGTCGCGGCGGCCGAAACGGGACTGCTTGCCGGCGCGGACAGGATAGAGGGCACGCTTTTCGGCAACGGCGAGCGCACGGGCAATGTCGATATCATCACCCTGGCGATGAATATGTATTCCCAAGGCGTAGACCCCTGCCTCGACTTTTCAAATATGCCCTACATTACGGCTATGTATAAAAACTTTACGGGTATGCCCGTAAGTCCCCGCCAGCCCTATGCGGGCGAGCTCGTCTTTGCCGCTTTTTCGGGCTCCCACCAGGACGCCATCGCCAAGGGTATGGCCTTCCGCGCGGCAAACAAACGCGACATATGGGATGTTCCCTATCTGCCCATTGACCCCAAGGACGTCGGCAGAGAGTACGAAAGCGACGTCATCCGCATCAACTCCCAGTCGGGCAAGGGCGGCGTAGGTTATGTCATGCAGACGGCCTTCGGCATAAATATGCCCCGCAGAATGAAGGAGGACATGGGCTACAAGGTCAAACACGTCTCCGACGAGGGCCACAGGGAGCTCAAGCCCGTCGACATCTACGACGTATTCGAAAATAACTATCTTGAAAACCATAAAATATTCGACATCTCCGAATGTCACTTCAAGCAGGTTGACGGCATAGAGGCCACCGTCACGGTCGTGCACGGCGGCAAGGTCAGCACGGTAATTTCCAAGGGCAACGGCCGTCTGGACGCAGTGTCCAATGCGATAAAGGCCTTCTTCGGCTTAGAATATACCCTTATCGGCTACGAACAGCACGCCCTGTCTGAAAGTTCAGACTCCAAGGCCATATCCTACGTGGGAGTGGAGGCGGCCGCGGGCGCCTTCTTCGGCGCGGGCATAGACGACGATATTATCAAGTCGTCCTACAAAGCTCTCGTCTCGGCGGTAAATAATATGCTTAAAAGCGTTGCGTGAATTGCAGACCATAAGTCTGCGTGAAATACGCCTTCGGCGTGTGAAATGAATACCTGCGGTATTCGTGAAATACACAGCTGCGCTGTGCGTTATGGTATAAATAATGCGGCACAGCCGCAGAAATACTCACCTCAACGCAACCTGAAAGGTTGCATTTCACGCCGCCTTTGATAATGCCTGTTGGAATGAGGAATTGAGGCGGTATTTCACAGCGGCACATATGCCGCTATTTCACGCGTGCGAAGCGCGTATTTCACTTTATTGATAAACGACTGCGTTTGTTTGTCAATAAATATGGCTTTCACACATTTTCCACCTGCGCGCATTTGACAGATGCGCGCGGCAGTGCTATAATCTTTTGTGTAACAAAGTTGATTACAATATTTTTAAGGAAGTATCTGTATGCATCCTCAGGCATTATTTCACATATTCGGACAGCCCGTCTATGCCTACGGCATATGCATGGCTGTGGGTATCATCGCCTGCTTCATCTTTCTGATGTGGGCGTTCTGGTACCGCAACTTCAACGAAGAGGCGTCCGATAAAATTCTCATAATAGGCGTAGTCGCCACGGCCTTCGGCATATTTATGGCCATGGTCTTCCAGTCGCTGTACAACTATATCGAAAACCCCGCCGCGGGCTTCCGCCTCAACACTTCAATGACCTTCTACGGCGGCCTCATCGGCGGCGTAAGTTCCTTCCTCATCGTCTGGAACTTATACGTTTTTGTCATCGCGCCCCGCGCCAAGTCCAAACTTCTGCAGAACAATATGAACGCGTCTCTTTCCGACGCTCTCCCCATAATCCCCATAGGCATAACCATTGCGCACGCCTTCGGCCGCCTCGGCTGTTTCTTCGGCGGCTGCTGCTACGGCGCCGAAACGGACGCGTGGTACGGCATCGCCTGTCAGGCGATCGGCGGCGTAAACACGGGCGTAAAGGTAGTGCCCACCCAGCTGTTTGAGTGCATCTTCCTGTTCGTCCTCACGGCCGTAATGATCGTGCTGTACTTCAAGTTCAATTTCAACTGCAACTTCGGTCTGTACGCCATTGCCTACGGAATATGGCGCTTCCTCATCGAGTTTGCCCGCGACGATCACCGCGGCGACTTCGTTGCAGGCATCTCGCCCTCGCAGTTCTGGTCGATATTGTTAGTTGTGCTGGGCATAGCCTACTTCTTCGCATACAAGTACCTGTTCAAGAGATTTATGAAGCACCCCGAACTTCAGCCCTCCTTGAGGAACAAGGGCGGTGAAAAGGCGGAGGAGACTCCCGCAGAGTAATACAAATTTACAGCCAATTCAAACGGGCGCGAGCTTTCAGCTCGCGCCCGTAATATTATGCAAAAATGCATTTAACCCCCACATATCCTGCGGGCAACGGCCCTTACCTCGTCGGCAAGCGATTGGGGTGCAAGCACCTTTACCGCCCCGCCGAAGGATAAGATTTTGCCCGACAGGCCGTCGGTTGGCAGGCTTACCTCGCACACCAGCGCGTTGCCGCGCGGCTCTATCGAATCGACGCCCAGCCACTCCTCGGCGTCGGCCAGCGCGCCACGCTCAATCTCTAAAGTTACGTCGGTCATCTGGTCGGGGGAGTAGAAAAAGTCCAGGGGAATCTCCTCCTTGGAAATTTCCCTCTTTTCAAAGTGACCGCCCGTGAATGTCACCTTCTTCATTCGCCCTATCTTAAAGGTTCTGAAGTCCTGCTTTGTGTGGCAGAAGGCGTACACATACCACACGTTGCGCTTGAGTATCAGCACATAGGGGTCTATAACCCTGCGGCTGTGCTCGCCGTCGCGCGATATGTAGTTTATCTGAAGACAGGCGCACTCGTTTACTGCCCGCTCGCAGGCCTTCATTTTGCCCGAAAAGGCGCCCATGTCTCCCCAGACGCCGCCGTCCACAATAATATTGCCGCAAACGGCAAGCTCGCGCTTGTCGTTTTTTTGCTGTCTTTCAATCTTTTCCAGGGCAGATACCGCCGCTTCGTCGCCTACCTGCGCCGCCCAGGCCCTTAAGGCATTGCCCGCCGCCTCGTACTCCTCGCGCGTAAAATACCCCGCGGGCAGGCGGTATGTATCCGAAATGGCAATGCCGCCGTACCTGCCCCTGGCGATTTCAATGGGAATTCCCGCCACCGACAGATCCTCGACGTAGCGGTAAATTGTCCTCATCGAAACTTCGTAGCGTTCGGCCAGCTCCTTTGCCGTAACCTTCTTGCGGCTTAATAGCGTTGCAAGAATTTTTACCATTATTCTGTATTTCATAAAATGTGCCTCCGCGCAATATAATAAGTTATCGGCCGCCCCGCCTTGGGTGTGAGGGCATTTTGCGCCAATGTCAATAGTTTTTTAAAAAATTTTTTTATAAATTCTTAAAAAAATTTTATCATACATGACAATATATGTCAACATTTATCTATATAATATATAGTGTAAAAGATGCAGGAGGGAGGAAGTTTTTATGAAATCCAACTTTACAGCCTATATAAATATGCAGAAGTCGCGCATCCGCGCCGAGAGGGAGGAGGACATCGAGCTTCTGACTTCGGACGGACAGACTGTCACGCTCTACGGCGGGGCGCATATCGTCCGCGACAGTCTGGAAATTTTGGAGGAGATAGACGGCCTCTGCGGCCTCAACACCGCCGAGCGTGCCGGCGCGGCGCGCCGTGCCGGCCGTCAGTTTGCGGCCGCGTAAATCTGAACAGAAAAGTTGCGCCCGCGCCCTATGGCGCGGGCGCAACTGCAGTAAGACTGAGTATGCGCCTGTAGGCATAAAATTTGTTTTTTCATCTGGTCAGCAGTTTTTCAACCGCGGCCACAACGGCGTACATAGCCCCCGCAAGCGCGCAAAGGATTATCGTGGCGGTCATAACCAGGTCAAGCCTGAACACCTGCCCGCCGTATACGATTAGGTACCCCAGGCCCGCGCGCGAAACTATGTATTCGCCCATAATCGAGCCTATCCACGCCAGCCCTACGGCCACCTTCAAGGTGTTCATCAGCTGGGGAATGGAGGCGGGTATCACCAGCTTTGCCAGCGTCTGCCACTTGCTTGCGCCCAGCGCCCGCATAAGCGTCAGCATGGTTGTGTCCACCTGCAAAAAGCCCGTAAGGGTATTCATTATGCACACTATTATCGATACGATAATGGTCATAAAGATTATTGCGGTGTAGCCCGTGCCCATCCAGATTATGATTAGCGGCCCCAGCGCAATCTTTGGCAGGGCGTTCAGCACAACTATATACGGCTCAAAAACTTTGCGCGCGCCGTCGCTCATCCACAGCAGTACGGCTATGGCATAGCCTAAAATCACGGCGGCAAAAAAGCCGGTTATGGTCTCCATCAGGGTTACGCCTATGTGGTAAAACAGGTTGCCCGTGGCGTAAAGTTCGCCTATGGTGGCAATCACGCGCGAAGGCGAGCTGGTGAGGAAGGGATCAATGAGCTCAAAGTGCGCGCACAGCTCCCACAGCCCTATCAGTGCCACAAGCAGTCCCGCCCGTATCGACCAGATTATAATTTTTTTGCGCCGCACGCCCTTTAAAAATGCAACGTGCCCCTCAGAATATTGCTGTATATTTTTCATATGTTAAACCGATTGGGTTGCCGCGCCGCCACGGCGGCGCGGCAACCTTTTTTATTTAAATTCCCAGTTCATCGCGAAGAACTTCAAAAGTTTTTGCAAATTGGCCAGAGTTCCGCCTCGACTTGGGCGTTCCGTCGCCGAAGTTTATGTCGTGCTCGGCCACAACCCTCGCGGGCCGCGCAGAAAGCACTATTACCTTGTCTGACAGGGCTATCGCCTCCGAAATGTCGTGCGTGACCAAAAGCGCCGTCTTGTGCTCGTTCTTTATTATGGACTGCACGTCGTCGCACACCTCCAGCCTCGTCTGGTAGTCGAGTGCGGAGAAGGGTTCATCCAACAGCAGCAGTTCGGCGCCCGCGGCCAGCGTGCGTATTAGCGCAACGCGCTGTCTCATCCCGCCCGAAAGCTCCTTGGGCTTCTTTTTCAAAAAGTCCTTTAGTCCGTACTTTTCGGCAAGGGCAACCGCCCGCGCTTTTGTTTCGGGATTGCGCTGTCCGTTGATCTCCAGGGGCAGAAAGATGTTGCCCTCAACCGTGCGCCAGGGGAACAGCGCGTCGCGCTGAAGCATATATCCGCAGTCACCCCCGCCGCGCACAACTTCGCCCGCAGTCGGCTGCAGCAGCCCCGCCGCCAGCGAAAGTATGGTCGTCTTTCCGCACCCCGAAGGTCCTATTACGGAGACAAATTGCCCCCGCAATATGCTTAAGTTAAGGCCCTTCAGCGCCGTAGTTTCGCCGTCCAGGGTGTGGTAGGTGTAGTCCACGTCTTTGAAGGTTAAAATCATAGTCCGTACACTTGCTCATACACGGTGTGCGCCACGTCGGTTATAACGATTTCGCCAAATTCTACGCGCCTTTCAAGTTCGCCGGCGCTCTCTATTATGTCCTGCAGGCGGGTGAACGCGCTCTCCTTCATGGCCATATCCGTCACCCATGCGTCGATGGCCTTGTAGCTGTCGAGAGAAACTTCCAAAGAAGATACGCTCGTGCCGTCGAAGTATGGTACAAGTCGCTGTGCCACGGTGGCGGAGTCGGTCTCGTTCACATACTTTATGGCCCTTGTCACCGCGCGCAAAAATCCCTCTATCTTTTCGGGATTCTCATCGATGTAGCTCTGCTTTGCTATAAAGCAGGTGTAGGGCACCTCGCCCGATTCCTGCCCCACAGAGGCGACTATGTAGCCCTTGCCCTGTGCCACGTACTCGCTGGCAGTCGGCTCAAACATAGTGCAGTAGTCGGCAACGCCGCTCTCGAATGCGGCCGTCATCATATTGAAGGCCACGTCGTAGTTGAGAGTTGCGTTTACGCCCTGTTCTTTAAGCGCGTATTCAAAGGTCATCGCGGGCACGCCGCCTTTGCGCCCTGCAAGTATCTCCTTGCTCTCTAAGTCCGACCATTCAAAGTCGGGCTCGTCGCTTCGTCCCACCAAAAAGCTTCCGTCGCGCTTGGTCAGCTGGCCGAACACCTTGGGCTGGTCGTTGGAGCCGCCTATGGCAACGTATATGGCCGCTTCGGGCCCGCAGAAGCCTATGTCCGCCCCGTCCGAAAGCACGGCCGCCATAGTTGCGTCGGCGCCGCCGCCGTTTGTAAGCTCGATGGTAATTCCTTCCTCCTCGAAGTATCCCAGCCCGTCGGCCAGGTACATGGGCGCATAGAATACCGAGTGTGTAACCTCGTTTACGCGTATCACGCCGTCGTCTGCGGCGCACGAACTGAGCGCCATTGGTGTGGCGGCCGAAAGCACGGCCGCGGCGATAAGGCAAATAATTTTATTTTTCAATGTGTTATCTCCGTAATTTTTTTGGATAATACATAGTATGCAGTCGCCATTACATTTGACATTTTGCGCCCCGATATTTTATAATATCTCTGTATTATTTATCAATAACTCTCTTTGTCGCCCGTCCGCTGTCATACTGAGCGCAGTCGAATGCATCTCACCCTTTTAAGGGCGGACAGCGGACAGTCAGATTTTTCCACTTCGGTCGAAATGACAAAGAGAATGTAGCATTTTTCGAGGAATATTTAGGTATGGAAAAAACTTATAATCCGCACGAATTTGAGGACAGATTATATAAGGACTGGGAGGAGCACGGCTATTTCAGGGCCGAGCGCGACGACAACAAAGTTCCCTTCACCATTATGATGCCGCCCCCCAACATCACGGGCCAGCTTCATATGGGCCACGCGCTCGACAACACCCTTCAGGATGCCATCACGCGCTTCAAGCGCATGCAGGGCTACTGCGCCCTGTGGCTTCCCGGCACCGACCACGCGTCCATCGCAACCGAGGTAAAAATCGTCGAGCAAATGGCCGAAGAGGGCCTCACCAAACAGGACATCGGCCGCGACGAATTTTTAAATCGCGCCTGGGCCTGGAAGGACAAGTACGGCGGCAGAATTATCCAACAGCTCAAAAAGATGGGTTCGTCCTGCGATTGGTCGCGCCTGTCCTTCACTATGGACGAAAAATGCTCCAAGGCCGTAAGGGAGGTGTTCGTCAACCTCTATAACAAGGGCCTCATCTACCGCGGCTCGCGCATCATCAACTGGTGCCCCTGCTGCAAGACCGCCCTTTCGGACGCGGAGGTGGAGTATGAGGAGGAAAAATCCTTTTTCTGGCACCTCAAATATCCCGTCGAAAATTCCGATGAGTATCTCGTCGTCGCCACCACCCGTCCCGAAACGATGTTCGGCGACACGGCCGTGGCCGTCAACCCCAACGACGAGCGCTATAAGCACCTCATCGGCAAGAACGTTATTCTTCCCGTCGTCAACAAGCCCATACCCGTCGTCGGCGACGAGCACGCAGATATGGAGTTCGGCACGGGCTGTGTAAAGATAACCCCCGCGCACGACCCCAACGACTTCGAAGTAGGTTTAAGGCACAACCTGCCCATAGTCCGCGTTATGAACGACGACGGCACCATGAACGAAAACGCGGGCAAATACGTCGGCCTTGACAGATATGAGTGCCGCAAACAGCTCGAAAAAGACCTTGAAGAGCAGGGCTACCTTTTAAAGAAGGAACCCCACGCCCATAACGTAGGCCATTGCTACCGCTGTCATTCTACGGTGGAGCCCATCGTCTCCAAGCAGTGGTTCGTAAAGATGGAGCCCCTCGCGCGCCCCGCCATCAACGCCGTCACCTATAAAAAGACGACGTTCATACCCGAAAGGTTTGCCAAAATTTATTATAACTGGATGGAGAACGTCAAGGACTGGTGCATCTCCCGCCAGCTGTGGTGGGGCCACAGAATCCCCGTGTGGTATTGCCCCGACTGCGGCGCCGAAATATGTCAAAAGACCGACCCCGCCGAGTGCCCGCACTGCGGCTCGAAGAACATCTATCAGGATGAGGACGTGCTCGACACCTGGTTCTCCTCGGCGCTCTGGCCCTTCTCAACCCTGGGCTATCCCGACGACACCCCCGATCTCGACTATTTCTATCCCACCGATTTACTCGTCACGGGTTACGACATAATTTTCTTCTGGGTCGCCAGAATGATCTTCTCCGGCCTGGAGCATATGCGCAAGGTTCCCTTCCGCTATGTTTTAATTCACGGCATCGTGCGCGACGACAAGGGCAGAAAGATGTCCAAGTCGCTCGGCAACGGTGTAGACCCCCTGGAGGTCATCGATAAATACGGCGCCGACAGCCTGCGCTTTTCCCTCCTTCAGGGCGTTGCTCCCGGCAACGACATGCGCTATTCGGATACTAAAGTCGAGTCGTGCCGCAACTTTATGAACAAAATCTGGAACGCCTCCAGATATGTAGTGATGAACTGCGAGGGCAGAAAGATAAAGCCCCTGTCCGAAATCAAGCTCACCCAGGCCGACAAGTGGATAATCTCCAAGCTCAACTTTGCCGTGCGCGACGTAACGCTGGCAATGAACAAGTTCGAACTGGGCGTCGCCTGTCAGATTCTCTACGACTTCATGTGGTCGGACTTCTGCGACTGGTACATTGAGCTGACCAAGCCCGCTCTGTGGTCTGACGATGACGAAAAGAAGGACAACGCAATCTCCGTCCTGCACTACGTTCTCGTCACCGCGCTCAAGCTTCTGCACCCCTTCGTGCCCTTCATCACGGACGAAATTTACCGCAATCTGCCCCAAACCGAGGGCAGCATAATGGTGCAGGAATTCCCCCGCTACAACTCCAAGCTGTCCTACAAGAAGGAGAGCACGGCCTTTGCGGGCGTTATGGACATAATAAAGTCAGTCCGTGCCATCAAGACGGAGATGGGCTGTCCCCCCTCCAAAAAGGTCACGCTGTACGTGCTTGCCGAAAACAGGCGCACAATCTCTGCCAATGCCGACTCCATTTTAAAGCTCGCCGGCGCAAACGAGATTAAGTTTGTCTCCTCGCAGGATGAGGCGGGCGAAAAGCTCGTAACCAAGGTTCTGCCCGCGTGCACGCTGTATATCCCCATGGGCGAGCTAGTCGACTTCGAAAAGGAGAGGGAGAGGCTCAATAAAGAGCTCGAAAAAGTCACCGAGGAGATCCGCCGCGCCGACGGCAAGCTCAACAACCAGGGCTTCATCTCCAAGGCGCCCAAAAATCTTATCGATAACGAGCGCGAAAAGCTCAACAAATTCCAGGGCCTGCGCGAAAAGATTTTAGAGCAGTTAAAGGCGCTTGGGTAAGATTGGGGGCATAGTATATGGCATCTAAACGATCTTCACGCAAGGCACAAAGCTTTTTCAAGCGCCACCCAAAACTGCTCGCCGCACTGATTATAATTCTTATAATCATCATTGTCGCGGCAATAGCGCTGTACTTTCTCCGCCCCGATATTTTCAGGAATTTATTCAACTTCGACCATGACGACGGCGGCGGAGGCGGCGGGGGTTACACCGACGAGGTGCCCGAAGGTAATATGGCTGAAATCACCTCGGCAGACCTCTCCATTCACTTCATCGCCCCCGAGGTGCGTGCCAGCGGCGACTGCACTTTAATCAAAGTAGGCGACACCGAAGTGCTCATAGACGCAGGCCCCACGCAGGGCAACGCCCAGGCAATCAAGGATTACCTCGATACATATTGCACGGACGGCGTTTTGGAATATGTAATCGCCACCCACGCCGATACCGACCATATCGCAGGCTTCGTCGGCACATCGTCGAACGGCAACTATAACGGCATTTTATACAGCTACGAAGTCGGAACAATAATTCAGTTCGCCCTCACCGATAAAACCACACAGATATACAACCGCTATCTTACCGCCGTGGAGTATGCCGAGGATAACGGCGCCGAAGTCTACACCGCGCTCCAGTGCTGGAATAATTCAGACGGCGCTCAGCGCACATATTACCTCGACGAAGAACAAACAATTTCCTTGAATATTCTGTATAACTACTATTACGAGCACGATTCGTCGGACGAGAACAATTATTCCGTCTGCATGCTCCTCTCGCAGGAAATTTCAGGGAGTGAAACAAAGCATTATCTCTTCACCGGCGACCTTGAGGAGGAAGGCGAGGAGTACCTCGTTCAAAATAACGACCTCCCCGAAGTTGAGCTCTACAAGGCGGGTCACCACGGCAGCAAAACGTCGTCCAATACTTGTTTAATGGAAGTTATCCGTCCAAAAAATGTCGTCGTTTGTTGCTGTGCAGGCTACAATGAGTACGGCGCAAGCGAGGAAAACATCTTCCCCACCCAGGCTTTTATCGACAGGGTAAGTACCTATACAACAAATGTATATGTTACGATAATGGACGATGAGGAAAATGACACATACAAACAAATGAACGGCGATATAGTTTTCTACTACACATCTGCCGCAGACGGTGAAGAGGGCGGCTTAAAGCTGTATTGCTCCAACAACACCACAGTGTTAAAGGATACGGACTGGTTCAAAGCCAACCGTACAAGTTCCGCCTGGGGCTGGACCGAGGCCGACAGAGCGGCATTTAACGGGAAATAATCAGTTTTTAGCAAAATAAGGTACCCCGGCGCGGCGCGCATATATGCGCGCCGCGCCGGCTTTATTAGTTTGCCGCAACTCAGGTTTTGTGTTTCGGGGATATACACTTTCACAATCTATAGCAAACTGCAAAAACGGAGATTCGCTTGCCCGAAATGATTGGTGCGTGGTTGGTTCAGGATGGAAACGAAGTAGGTGACCTTCGGGATAAAAAATCCGAGTGCAAAAGTGCACTCGGACTTTTTATTTTTACGGTTATCAGCCGTAGATTAGATCATGTTAAATGTGTAGCCTGCAAAACTGATAGTGTTAGCTGTCTGATTATAAGTAGCAATAAGGCCGGCTTCAAAATCAGTCAACTGGTCTTCGGGGTCATTGTCAGTAAAGTACTGTGAGTATGCAGAGCTGACAGGTGTTGTTATTATATCTCCGTTTTCGTCAACAGACCACTCAAAGTATATTACGGCAATCCTGTAATTATATGCACTTCCAATATATACCGCACCCCAATAAATTGTATCTGAGCTAATCTCGCCGGAGGTGTCGGCTTCGAAGATTATAGAGTAATCACCACTGGCATTGTACCATTTATCTCCCAATATGGCGGTTGCTATATCAACATCTTCGCCGCCTTCTTCGCCGCCTGAAGGGGCATCAGGTACTTCAATCTCGGTAGGTGTAGCGCCAACAAACTCAAGCGTAAGGCCATAGCCTGATGTGTTTCTGAGTGTAACGCTGATTGAATAATCTGCGGCAATAGTTACGATAAATTCATCATAGCCCGTAACATCATCTACGATATCAATTGTGGCTTCCTCTGCATTGTAGCTGTATGTCACTGTGCCGGCTATTAATCCGTATTCCCAGGTGTCGAAGTAGAATTTAAGTGAGCCGTTCAGCGCACCCTCTGACTCAGGGGTGAAGCCAATATAGCCGTTGCTGTAAAGGAAGAAATTGTCATTTATATCGAATTCATAGTTGCCGTTGAGCACATCGCTCATTTCGGGCGCTTCTGCAATTACCATGGTAACTGTATCGCTGAGTGTTGTAACTACAGTAGATGTTACGGTAAGCGTATATGTGCCTGCGGTTTCGGTAGTGAATATCCAACCGGTGGAGCGTTCGGTAAGAGACGCGCTTGCCGCATTGTCACTCGTTATTGCAACAGTGTAGCCTTCCTTGTATGCGCTTCCTACATCGCCTGTGATTGTGTACTCAAGACCGGTATAACCGTTGTAAGTATCTGCAGATGAACCGTTAACCTGTGCCTCAATGGAGGTGGGATCTTCCTTTTCAACCGTAACGGTAAGCGTGTGTTCAACGCCCATAATAGTTGAGAATACTATTTTGTAAGTGCCCTCTGCTTGACCCTGAATATAGAAACGGGTGGGATCGCTGGTAAAGGTGGTATAATCGTAGTAATTGGAAATTTGCATGTAGCTGTATATTTCAGTGCTGCTTATAGGCGTCTCGCTGAAATCGCCAAGCGTTTCGTCATACAGATATACCTGGTAAGAGATGCGGTCAATTGAAGGCTCAACGGTTTCGGGTTCAGCGTCGTCAATGGCAACCAATATGCGGTTGTCATAGCCATAGCCTATATCAAGTTCGCCGTCGGTCACGTTTGTCTTTATCTCGTCGTCTGTCTCTTCATCGGTTTCAACAAGCTTCAGGGTGTAGTCGGTATAGAATATAACATCACTGTCGTAAGGGTTGCGCGAACCCTGGGTGAACTCGTATGTATATTCATTTTCAGGCGTGGGATTTTCTATCAGCGTGCCTTTGGCCTCGGTATCGTCAGCGGGGAACTTAAGCGAGGAGGCGCCGTAGATTGTAGCCTCAAAAGTAAGGCTGTCCATATAGTAGGAGTCGTTGATTGTGAACGACAGCGAACCTTCAAGGTATGTGTCCGCCGACTGGTCGCGGCGGCTGGCCAGATTGTTATCTTCGTCCACGTATTGGGTATAACCGATGGTATAGCGCGAGAAGGTGACAGTATAGGCTTCGTTCTCGGCCGAAGGCTCGGTAACTTCAACCGTATCATTTTCCGCGTCCGTATAGTTTTCGGTTAAGAAGTAATATATCGTGCTTGCAAATTCTTCAAGGCCGTTGCCTGCCGCAAAGTTGTCGTTCAAGGGGTTGGTGAAGGCATAACCCTTAAGGTCGTTTTCAGAAATACCGTCGGTATTGGCGGTAGGGGTTGAGTCGTCTACGCTGACAACCGAATACATATTGCCGTTGGCAAGCTGCGAATACCACGTTTCGGTTACGGTGTCGCCGTAGGAACCGTGGGCCGTTTCGCTAACATATGTAAAGTCATCATATTTGTCGTAGCTTATGTCGCTTTCGGAGTTGCGTAGTTCGCCGTCAGCGTTGATGTACGAGCTAGCGTATGTACCTTCGGCATGTTCGGCCAACGAGCTGTTGTACTCGGCAATTTCAAGGGCATCCTCAATATCGGCTATCACAGGCTGAGATACCTTATATCCGCATACCGTGCACACTCCCATAATATCGGCAGTATGGGCCGCCGAATCGCTGGTTGTGTCATGTCCGCAGAGGGCGGCATGCCAGTGGTTGGTCTCGTCGTAAGACCATTCGTCGCTGTAAACGTGCTCGTGGGCGTAATTGAAGCCGCAGGTGTCGCACACGCCGTCATTGTTTGCGTCAACATGGTCGCCCTGTGCATCCTTTGCATCGTCGCCGCAGGCGGCGGCATGCCAGTGCTGGGTGGAGTTGTAAGTCCACGTGCTCTCGTAAGTGTGGGTATGGGTGGTGTCGCCGCCGTCGCTTGTGTTGCTGTCACATGCTGCAGCAGTAAGCGAAAGCGCGCACGCGCCGCTCAATACCAGACTTACAAATGTCTTTTTTAAGTTACGCATAATTTTCTCCTTTAAATATATTTCAATTGAAATGTTTTATTGTACGGCCTGACAGGACGGTTGCTCCGCGTAAGCCGCAAGCTTCGCTCAATATAAACAAAATGTAAAATTGTTATATATATATTATTTCACCAAACTTTCATTTTGTCAATAAGTTTATGCGTTTTTATACATAATTTTTGATTAAATGATGTATAAAATCAATTAATATTGTTTTTGATAACAATAGTAAGGCATAAATTGCATAATAATATACATTTTGAATGGTTTAGCGGAAGATATAAAAACGTGTGCGGCGGACTGTGTTCGCAGTCCGCCGCACGTTTTTTTGCTTTAGATTCAATTAATTTTTGGCAACCTTTTTCAAGAGCGCGTCCATCGCCGCCTGCAGTTTGGTCAGCGCGGCCTGTGCGTCGTCCTTGTTGTTGGCCTTTACAGAATAGTATATCTTCAGCTTGGGCTCGGTGCCGCTGGGGCGTACGCATACGAAACTGCCCGTCTTGAGCTCGTAGTATACGCAGTTGGTCTTGGGCGAACCGATGGGGGTAACTTCGCCCGTGGCCAAATCTGTCTTTTCGTCCTTGGAGTAGTCGCGTATGGAGGCAACCTCGTAGATGTCGAATTTGTTTACCTTTGCGGTCTTAAGGCCGTCCACAACTGCGTTCATCTCCTTCATTGCGTTCAAGCCCTTGTACTGGATGGACACGTTGCAGTCGAGCACATAGCCGTAAGTCTTGTATATTTCATTCAGCCTGTCGAACACCGTCGTGCCCTTGTAGGTGTAGTAGCATACCATCTCGGCGCACAGCATTGAGGCGACTACGGCATCCTTATCCCTGGCGTGAGTGCCGCGCAGGTATCCGCAGCTCTCCTCAAAGCCGAACACAAAGGTGTGGCTGCCGTCCTTTTCCCACTGCTTTATCTTTTCGCCTATGAACTTGAACCCGACGGGCACTTCAAACAGCTCTACGCCGAAGTTCTGGCAGATGGGCTTTGCCATGCCCGTGGTGACGAAGGATTTTACAACTGCGGCGTTTGCAGGCAGTTTTCCGTCCTCCTTGAGGCGGGTGAGGATATAGTCCAGAAGGAGTAT
>DVNU01000090.1 GCA_018714165.1 Candidatus Coproplasma excrementipullorum
CCAAAAAACAGTTGACTAAAAACGACTGATATTATATACTAATTAAGCTAACTTTTTAGGGGAATAGCTCAACGGTAGAGTCGCGGTCTCCAAAACCGTCGGTTGCATGTTCGAATCGTGTTTCCCCTGCCAGACGCTCACAGTTTAACTGTGGGCGTTTATTTTTTTGCGCCCGATTCCCGAATAATCACTTCCAGCCGTATTCTATAAGCTTAACGCCTTCGCGCAGAGCTTTTAAAGCCGCCCTGCGGTCGGGCAACAGATCTTCGGGCAGAGCCGAGACATCGAACCAGCGCAATTCTGAACACTTTGAAGGTTCGCATATTGCAGGTTCACCGTCATATTTTGTCAGATGAAAGTACGGATTGACATATGTGAGGTTTCCGTCGCGCTTATAGATTAATGTAAAGAACTCAAAATCACGGGCGCGCGCCTCAATGCCAAGCTCCTCGCGGCACTCGCGAACGCAGGCTTCCGTCAGACTCTCGCCCTCCTCCGCATGCCCTGAGCAGGCGAAGTCCCACATTCCGTCGCCGAAACCCGTGTTTTGCCTGCGCTGCAAAAGCACCTGCCGAACGCCGTCATCGCGCGTTATCAGAACGACGACGGCAACGGGCGCTTTTAATTTTCCCATCAAACTTTAACTTCGCCTTTGAGACCGAGGCTGTCGGCATTGGTCTTGAGTATGGGATCGATTTCGTTTGCTATAAACTCCTCAACCTGCGCGGGAGCTCGGCCGATAAATTTGTTGGCGTCGAGAATTTCATCAAGCTTGTCGTGCACGGGCGCGAACATTTCGTCGGCCTTTATGAGGTCGATGAGGTTGTTGTCCAACCCCTTCTCCTTGACATTTCTGCCTGCCTCCATGGAGAGCACGCGTATTCTCTCATGCAGTTCCTGGCGGTTTCCGCCCGCTTTAACGCATTCCATCATTATATTTTCAGTGGCCATAAAGGGCAGTTCGGCGGCGATGTGCTTGGCGATTACCTTGTCGTAAACAACGAGATTTTCGCTGACGTTGAGGTAGATATTCAAAATGCCGTCGAGTGCAAGGAAGGCCTGCGCGTTGACTATGCGTCTGTTGGCAGAGTCGTCGAGCGTGCGCTCGAACCACTGGGTGGAAGCCGTTATGGCCGAATTCATCGGCAGAGAGATGACAAAGCGGGCAAGCGAACCCATTCTCTCACAGCGCATAGGATTGCGTTTGTAGGCCATTGCCGAGGAACCTATCTGTGATTTTTCGAAGGGCTCCTCTATCTCCTTCATATTCTGCAAAATTCTGATATCGTTAGAGAACTTGTACGCGCTCTGCGCAATCTGTGAAAGCACGCAAAGAACATTGTAATCAAATTTCCTGGGATAGGTCTGGCCGGTTACGCCGTACACTCTGTCACATCCCATCTTTTTAACGACGCGGCGCTCAAGCTCCTTTACCTTTTCGCCGTCGCCGTTGAACAGCTCCATAAAGCTGGCCTGAGTACCGGTGGTACCCTTAACGCCGCGCAATTTGAAGGATTTTTCGAGGTTGACGAGATTATCATAATCCATCATCAGATCCTGGAGCCAGAGCGTGGCGCGCTTGCCGACGGTTGTCAGCTGCGCGGGCTGAAGGTGGGTAAAGCCCAGGGTTGGCAGATCCTTGTATTTAAGTGCAAATGCCTTGAGCTTGTCCATTACGTTGACAAGCTTTGCCTTGATAATTTTGAGAGCGTCGCGGATGATTATGAGCTCGGAATTGCAGTCGACAAAACAGCTCGTCGCGCCGAGGTGAATTATGGGCATGGCAGACTTGGCCTGCTCGCCGAAGGCCTTGACGTGCGCCATTACGTCGTGGCGCACCTCGCGCTCGTACTTTTCGGCAACGTCGTAGTTTATGTCGTCGGCGTACTTCTTCATCTCCGCTACCTGTTCGGGAGTGATATTGAGGCCGAGCTCCATTTCGGATTCGGCCAAAGCTATCCACAGTCTGCGCCACAGTTTGAAGCGCTTGTCGTCTGAAAAGGCTTCGGCCATCTGTCTGCTTGCGTATCTTGTGATCAGGGGATTTACGTAAACTGAATTATCTGTCATCTTGAGCTCCATAAACTATTTTAATTATCTTGCTTGTTTTGATATTTTTCCAATCTTTTGAATATTACCGTGGCCAGCAATGCCATAAACGAAATAACCAGGCTTACACAGCCCACGACAATTATGAGCATGCCAAGTTGCAGGGCCTCCGCCTTGCTTTCGATTATCTGCGCGTAGTCGGGATCAGATCTCAACGGATTGACGTTGAGCGCAGGAACATAGACGCATATGCCGGCAATTATACATACGATGCCCGCCAGGGCTACGCCTGCAAGCGCTATTTTTACTATTTTTTGCGTGTTCATCAGAATTTTACGGGCTGGGGGTATTCTTTGCCGAAGGTCTCAACCTTCATAGTCTTAATAACCTGCGGCGTCTTAGGCTTATCGTTGAAGTCGGTCGCAACCGAGGCGATGCGGTCAACGATGTCCATTCCCTTGAGCACTCTGCCGAAGGCGGCATACTGACCGTCGAGGTAGGATGCATTGGCGTGCATTATAAAGAACTGCGAACCTGCGCTGTTGGGAGACATTGCGCGCGCCATCGAAATTACACCGCGGGAGTGCTTTATATCGTTGCTTTTAAATCCGTTTAAAGAAAATTCGCCCTTTATAGTATAGCCGGGGCCGCCTGTGCCCGTGCCGTTGGGGTCGCCGCCCTGAATCATAAAGCCGCTGATTACGCGGTGAAATGTCAGTCCGTCGTAAAAACCCGAAGAGGCCAGACTTAAAAAGTTGTTTACAGTGTTGGGCGCCTTGTCGGGATAGAGTTCCAAAACTATCTCGCCGCCGTCATCCATTACTATCGTCACATTGGGATTTACCATAATTTGCCCCCTCTGATTATAATTGGTCATATCTCTGAACGAGTACGTTGGCCTCGTTGAAGAGTTGCATAGAGAATTTATCGGGATAGCCGTTCTTGTACACAACGCGCGAGATGCCCGAATTGATGATTATTTTAGCGCAGATTACGCAGGGCTGGTGCGTGCAGTAGAGCGTGCACCCCTCCACGCTGCAACCCACCCTGGCCGCCTGGATTATGGCATTCTGCTCTGCGTGGACGGCATAGCAGATCTCCTGCATTGTGCCGCTGGCGATGCCCAGCTTCTGCCTTAAACACTCACCCTTATCCACACAGCTCTTTATGCCCTGGGGGGCGCCGTTGTAGCCCGTGGCTATCACCCTTTTATTTTTTACTATAATTGCGCCTACGTGGCGATCCTCCTTATAACAGCTCGACCACGAGCCGATAAGTTCGGCCATCTCCATAAAGCGCTTATCCCATTTATCCATTAAGTTCTCCGTCAAAATGTTCTTATGTTTAAATATTAACATATCTTTTGCCAAAATGCAATTTTATATTTCAGAAGAACTGCTTTTATTTGAAATATTTTTTATTTTAT
>DVNU01000091.1 GCA_018714165.1 Candidatus Coproplasma excrementipullorum
GATATAGTTTTCATGAGTAACAGTTCTTTTTTTGGGTGTTGTTTTTTTGTGGTGATTAAACTATATCACAAAATCAGAACTTGTTACTCTTTTTTTATGCTCACTTGTCTCACATCTATTGTAATCATACAGGGTAAATTAATTTATTATCCGACAAATATTGACAATGTGTAAAGTTTATTGCTATAATATATGGTATAGTCAGGCCGACCCGGAGGGATAAATATGATAGAAGTAGTTCAGATATCAGGCAAGCGCCAGAAGAAAAAGTTTTTTAAATTTTTAATCGATCTGTACAAGGGCAATCCGTATGCCGCGCCCAATCTGTACTCGGACGAGTTCGACGAATTCGACCCCAACGTCAACGACGCCTTCCGCTTTGCCGACTGCAAAATGTTTCTTGCATATAAGGACGGCAAGATTGCCGGCAGAATAGCCGGCATATGGCACCGCGGCTCAAACAACAAAACGGGGCTCAAACAGCTCCGCTTCACCCGCTTCGACGTCATAGACGATTTCGAAGTGACAAAAGCACTTTTTCAGAAACTCTTCGACTGGGCAAGAGAATTGGGCATGAACGAAATTATCGGCCCCATCTCCTTTTCCGACCTCAACGAGGAGGGTATGCTCATTGACGGGTTTGATAAGGACAGCACGTATATAGAGATATATAATTATCCATATTATGTAGAGCATATGAAAAAGCTCGGCGCATATAAGGTGGTGGACTGGAACAGCTACAGGATGGCTGTTCCCGAAGCCGTAGACCCTCGTCTTGCACGCCTTGCCGAATCAATACAAAAGCGTGGCGGCTACGAAATTCTGGACGTCAAAACCCTTATGAAGAAGGACAAAAAGGCGCTCGACAGGTATATCATGGAGTGTCTCGACGTTCTCGACGAAAGTTTTGCCCATCTCTACGGCACAAGCCCCTTGAATGATAAGCAGAAGCGCAGAGAGATGAATACCATCTACCAGGTGCTCGTTCCCGAATTCGCCGCCGTTGTGCTCAAGGACGACCACGTTGTATCCTACGGGTTTGTGATGCCCTCGATGCTAAAGGTGCTTCAGAAGGCGCGCGGCAGCATAATCCCCTTCGGTATTATTCCTTATATAAAGGCAATGGACAAGCCCGCTGTGGCGGATATGATGTCCATAGGTGTCCGTCACGACCACGCCAACAAGGGCACTGTGGCCATAATTATGCACCACATACTTTGCGGTCTTATCGAAAAGGGCGTAAAATATCTTGAAACGGGCCCCGAACTCGAAACCAATCTCAACGTCCAGAACCTGTGGAAGAATTTCGACAGGCAGCTCGTAAAGCGCCGCCGCTGCTGGGGCATAGCTGTCCCTGAAATCTAATAGCGAAAGTTGTAAAATTATCGTCGGGATTGTCTAAAATAAACTTTTTATAAACTTTAAGTGTTGACAAAACCCAATCGATTATTTATAATGAGAGAGAAAGGGTACGTTTTTTACGCGCCCGCTTCAATAAAACCGACCTCCGCGCATTTTGAATGGCGGGGTCAAGGAGTGTAAATTTGGAAGCAAATAAAAACGACGATGTCATCAGGCTCGGCGATATATTCCGCGTTCTGTGGAAGAACATCATTTTAATCGCCATCATCACCGTGGCTGTATTTGTAGTCGGCATAATATACACCTTCGGCATTGCCAGTCCTCAGTATTCTTCTGAGCAGTCCTTTGTCGTTGCCGTACGTGACAACAGCACGGGCGATATAACTACAGGGACGCCGTCTACAACTGTCATCAATACAGTGTCAGGGCTTGTCACCGTAACCAACGTGCTTGAACCTGTTGCAACGGCGAATAACCTTTCTTTAAACGCGCTCAGAGATATGGTCACCGTAACGTCTGCGACCAATAACGGCATAATCTCTATAACAGTGGAGTGCGGCGACCCCGATCAGGCAGAAAAATTGGCCAACGCAATCTTTGCAAGCCTTGAGGACTACCTTGAAAGAACTTCCATAAGCGACTATTACGGTTGTGCAGTGGTGGAGGCCTCCCCCGCAAGCCAGGCGGTATATACCTCGCCCAACAAGGTGTTGTATCTTGCCATATTCCTCATCGGCGGCCTTGTCGTCGGATGTATAGTGGCGTATGTCAAGGAATTCTGCTCCAGCAAGTTCCGCACCAGGGATGACATTGAATCCTACCTCGATGAAAAGGTTATCGGATATTTTATCGACGACAAGAGCAAGGACAAGAATGTCAGCAAGGCCGAAAACGAGCGTCGCAGCGTTGAACTCGTCAAGCCCAGCGTTCGCAACTACGAGCCGTATAACAAACTCTTTACTAATATAAAATATTCCGATGTGGACAATCCTTACCGCGTCATAATGTTTACCTCCTCGCAGGAGAAGGAGCTCAAGAGCAGTACGCTCGGCAATCTTGCCTGCTGTCTTGCCTACAACAAGCAGAATGTCGTCGTCATCGATATGGATATGCGCAAGCCAATCCAGCACAAGATGTTCAAGGTGCCAAAGGATAGCGGCATTATCGAATATATCGACGGCAGCTGCTCTAAGGACGACATCATCAAACACACCGAATACGGCGTTGATGTGATCACCGCAGGCAAAAAGGTAATCAATCCCATAGTTATCATAGAATCCTCCGGCTTCAAAAAGCTCATAGCCGAACTGGTAAAGGTTTACGACTATGTATTAATCGATACGCCGCCCGCGCTCGCCTGCTCGGATGCGGCCGCCATCAGCAAGCTGTGCGACGGCGTTATATTCAACGTTGCCATGCGCGACGTCAAGAAGAAGAAGGCGGCGATTGCCCTGCAGAGCCTCAAGGATGTAGACGCAAAAATAATAGGCGTAAACGTCACCAAGGCCGAAGCCAGCAGGCACGACGATTCGTATTACTATTACAGCGACAAATATTATATTTCCGCAAAGCCGAACGGCGACGGCTCCGACGGCGAATCCGCCTGATGATCGACATTCACAGCCACATATTGCCGGGTGTAGACGACGGTTCCCGCTCCCTTGAGATGACTAAAAATATCCTCGCCGAATACGTGAGGGAGGGGATTGAAAAGGTGATGTGTACGCCCCACCAGGGCAAGGCACTGCGCCGCCCCGAAGTTCTTAAGGCGGCGTTTGCAAAACTCGTCGATGATGTCAAAGACTACCCCGTTCAGTTGTTGCTCGGTTCGGAAATTTATTACTATGAAGGAATGCTCCCCGACATAAATAGCGGCGAGCTTCTCACCCTCAACAATACAAAGTATGTGCTTGTCGAATTTTCCACGCGCAACGACGTCGTGTATATCCCCGATGCGGTGTACGATCTCTCCGTGGCAGGCTACAGACCCATAGTCGCCCATATCGAAAGGTACGATTACCTTAAGGAAAGCGCCTGGGCTGAGATAAAGGACAATGGTGCGCTCATACAGGTCAATGCGGCGTCATTTGCCAAAAAGGATTATGCAAAGACAATAAAGCGCCTGTTTAAAAGGGGTGTGGTCGATTTTATTGCATCAGACTGTCACAGCGACGGCCGCCGCAACGTCGATTTTACCGCCGCCCGCGCGTATATAACCAAAAAGGCGCCCAGAGAATACTACAAGTTTTTCGGCGACAACGACATCTTCGCCGACATATAATAATCAAACTCAATAAACACGTCAGGGCCGCCCGCTCAATGCGGGCGGCCCTGCATTTATGTGTGCGGCGACTTTTGCCGTGGAATGTTTGGCGTTTTGTCATCCACGCAAAAAATTTTTAAAAAAATTTAAAATTTGTGTCAGGTTTTGCCTCTGCCCGTGGATTTATTATGTGTTGCGTTGCAACGTGTTTATTAATTATTGAAGTTGCCGTTCAATATGCTGTTTGGCGTCAGGTGGCGGTTATATTTTCAAATATTCCGCAAACTAATTTAAAATTATAAAATGTGTCCCGGCTGCATAATTTGTTCCTAATTTTGGACAACTTTAACAAAAACCGCTGTATTATTATGTGTTCATCGCACATATCGCCTTAATTTGCCTCCTTGACCCTGCCAGATATTGACAAACTACTCTTTTAGTTGTATTATATAATTGTATAATAATTGTATCAAAACAATGGGTTGCCTGTTGTTTGTGCAATTAAATATGCGGAGGAATAAATGCTCGGTATCATTCCCTTTATTATCGTCTTGGCTGTCGCGGCGCTCTGCGTCTGCGTAAGCGCGGCGATAAACAAGCTTAAAGTGCGCCAGCGAATAAGGCGCGCTCTTGTAAGGGTGTCGTATTCTGTCGCTTTGGGAATGGTCTGCGCGTCGTGCCTCAGGGCCAACATGTCCTCCTTTATAGAACTTGCGGAAAAATATTTCTGTTGCGACAGCGCCGGCAACTTCAGATTGTGTGTACAGTGGGCGTTTGGCTGGGAGTATCTGGCTGCGTTCAGGCTGGTATGCTTAATCGTCTTTGTCGTCATGGACACGATTCCCGTTTTAAGCCGCGGCGTGGAGCTCTGCTCGCACGGCTCTTCCGTGAGCACGGAGGCAGGCGTAAACTGCCCGTTTGTCCGCCGCGACGTTTTGTCCTATTGCAGGGTGCAACCCGTACACAGGCTGTTTTTAAAGTTTATTTCATAAAAACCTCATGACCTCCGCGACGTCGGTGCGGAGACAGGCGTACAATTTTTGACCTTGTACGCGATTATTGCGTGTGGGGGAGTGATGTGCGCACGTTTTATTGTGTAGTTCACACCATATAAAAAAGAGGTTTGTATATGCAGCAAGAAAATTTAGAAAGGGATAACGGCCGGTCAGAGGTTCAGTCCTCGTCGCAGCCTGCCGCGCGCCCTCAATATAAGGCTGAAAAGCGGTATATCTACCGCTTTGTAAAGCGTACTTTTGATATTATTTCGTCCGGTCTCGTCCTCATCGTGTTCTCGTGGCTGTTTATAATCATTGCGGTTGTCGTTAAATTCAGCGACGGCGGCAAGATCATCTATAAGCACGAAAGAATGGGCAAGAACGGCAAACATATTCATATTTCAAAGTTCAGAAGCATGAAGCCGGGTGCGGACAAGCTCGAAAAGATGCTTACGCCCGAACAACTCGAACAGTATAAGCGCGAATTCAAAGTCGACGGCGACCCCCGCATCACCAAGGTGGGCAAATTTTTGCGCAAGACCTCCCTCGACGAGCTTCCCCAGATCTGGGATATCTTCTGCGGCAGAATATCTGTCGTCGGGCCACGGCCGCTTATGGAGGATGAGGTTAGGGATAAATACGGCGCCGACGCCGCCAAACTGCTCTCCGTCAAGCCCGGCATGATAGGCTGGTGGGCGGCCAACGGCAGGAGTAATGTCACCTACGAGAGCGGCGAAAGGCAGGCCCTCGAACTTTACTATGTTGACCATTGTTCAATTTGGATGGACATTAAAATTATGTTCAAATCTATAATTTCCGTCTTCCGCGGCGACGGAGCAAAATAAGCGGAGCCGATATGAATATTAAAATTATAGTCGCCACGCACAAAAAATACCGCATGCCCGATGATGAAATGTATCTTCCCGTGCATGTCGGCGCCGATGGAAAGACGGATGCCGATGGAAATCCTCTCGATTTGGGTTTCACCAAGGACAATACGGGCGATAACATATCTGCAAAAAACTATTGCTACTGTGAACTCACGGGGCTGTACTGGGAGTGGAAGAACATGGAGGCCGAATATCTCGGCCTTGTTCATTACAGAAGGCACTTCAGGGGCCGTTTGTTCGGCAGAAAATTTGATAAAATCCTCACTGGCGCCCAGGCCGAAAAGTTGCTTGCCGGACACAGTGTGCTGTTGCCCAAAAAGCGCCATTACTATATCGAAACCAACAGAAGCCAGTACATTCACGCCCATCACGCCGAGGGGCTTGACTGTACCGAACAGGTCATAAACGAATTCTGGCCCGATTATTCCGCCGCTTTCGCAAATGTTATGGACAGGACTGCGGGGCACAGGTTCAACATGATGATAATGCGCCGCGATCTGTTCAACGACTATTGCGCATGGTTGTTCGATGTGCTTTTCAAGGTGGAGTCGAGAATTGATATTTCGGAGTGGACGCCCGTCGAACAGCGCGTGTTCGGCTATCTGTCCGAACGCCTTTTGGATGTCTGGCTGGAAAAAAATTGCATTGAATACAAGGACATTCCCTACGAGTTTATGGAAAACCAGAACTGGTTTAAAAAAATAGCTAAATTTATCTCAAGGAAGTTCGGCCGCGGTTAGCAGAACAATGGGGGGTATAATGTCAAAAGACAAGAACGGCGCCATATATCTGTGTGTTTTGTACTGTTTTCTTGAAATAATGGTCAGCACTGAGATTATATACCTTGTTCCCGACTCGTTTTTCTCGTTGCTCAAATATATCGTGGCAGCAATAATGACAGTGTATCTAATATACGATATCCGTCATTTAAAATACAATTCTGCGCACATCCCTGTCATATTGTGCTTTTTTGTGGCGATTTGCACCGTCATTTTTGCCCGCTCTTTGCAAATATACTCATACCTGCTCATTTTGATGCTGTTGCGCAACTACAGTTTTAAAGAAATTTTACGTTCAATGTACATTATGTTATGGGCGGTATTTCTTTTTACCGTACTGATGTCGTTGATCAATATCTACCCCAATATCGATCATTCCAGAAACGGAACCGACAGAAACGCTCTCGGCTTCGGAGCGCCCACTCTGGGTCAGAGCGTGTTGCTCTTTTTGTTGCTTTCACACTTTTATTTAAGCAAAAAAAAGATGTCGTACATTGCGATTGCGCTGTATTTTGTGCTGTTTTCCGTGATGTATGCTTTCACGGCGGGTCGCACGGGCTTTTATCTTTCCATTCTGGCCGTGGCGGTGATTGTCTTTTATAAATTGTGCAACAAGGCAGGCTTTTTCAATAAATTCTTTTCATCGAACGCGCTGTGCCTTGTTCTTGTTGCGGCGCCGTTTATATTTTTGATTTTTTCGCTCATACTCACATATCTCTACGAAATAGGCCTTCCTTTTGCCGTAAAGCTCAATGATCTGCTCTCCACGCGCCTGTTGCTTCAGATGAATGCCTTCAATGAAAGGGAAATAACCCTCTTCGGGCAGGATATCGTTTGGATGAACGAACAGGGCGTTTATATCGGTGTGGATAATTCATATCTGTACCATCTGTTCAACTACGGAATCATCGTTTTTTTAGGAGCGCTTGTTCTGTACAGTTATCTGCTGTATGAGGCGTGGCGGAGGGGCGACATCTGTATGTTGCTTATTCTTTCAATCATTCTTCTGGATGGTTTGGTAGAGCCCTATATGCTCGATTTCAAATATAATTATTTCATACTCTGCGCAAGCAGTTATCTGTTTGCAAAAAAGCGATTAAAGCAGGGTTATAAAAACAGTCTGGTATTCAAAATAAAACTCAAGCGTAAGGAGCATACGGCATGAACAGCGTAGCGGCGGTGGTCGTAACGTATAACAGGAGCGCGTTGTTGCTCGAAAACATAACCTGTCTGCTCGCACAGAGCGTCCCCGTCGATATCCTCATAATCGACAACAACAGCACTGACGACACGCGCGAAAAACTTGAGCCCCTCATCGGGGATAAAAAAATAACTTACGTCAATACGGGATCCAACCTCGGCGGCGCGGGCGGCTTTCAGTACGGAATAAGGCAGGCCGTTGAGTCGGGGTACGAGTATGTCTGGGTCATGGACGACGACTGTATGCCTCAGGCCGACGCACTCTCTCAGCTATTAAAAGCTGATGCGCGTTTGGCGGGCGGCTACGGATTTTTATGCAGTAAGGTGCTGTGGCGGGACGGGAGCGTATGCACAATGAACGTTCCCCGCGTAACTCTCACAAAACCGCTCAAGGAGTACAGCGGCGGCGATATACCCGTAGCTATGGCCTCGTTCGTGTCGCTGTTTCTAAAGGCGTCCGTCATAAGGGAAGTGGGATTGCCCATAAAAGAATTCTTTATCTGGACGGATGACTGGGAATTTACCCGCAGAATCTCCAAAAAACATCCCTGCTTTGCCGTATGTGACAGCGTAGTCGTTCATAAATCCAAATCTAATATCGGTGCCAACATTGCAAGCGAAAGCGCGGAGCGGCTGGACAGGTTTTTCTACCTCTACCGCAACGATGTGTACCTGTACAGAAGGGAGGGGCTTAAGGGCTTTTTGTACGAGTGCGTAAGGCTTACCAACCATTTCTTCCGCATACTCCTAAAGGCGCCCGACAACAAGATAAAGAGAATAAAAATTATGCTTCGCGGGACGCGGGCGGGCTTGAAGTTCAGGCCGCAGATTGAGTTTGTCAACTAAGTTATGAAAATTTTAGAGATGTTCGGCGAGCCCGTCTCCAACGGCGGTCAGGAATCATTTGTCATAAATATGCTCACGCATATGGAAACAAGCGGCTTAACTGTAGATGTGCTCACGCCATACTATTGCGACAACGCATATTACGAAAATATTATAAAGGAGAGGGGCGGCAGGCTGTATTGCCTCAACCTTCCCTTTGAGCCGGGCAAGAGCAGGTTCAACCTTCTCAAACCCCTCAAAAAGTTTTTGCGCGAAAACGCATACGACGTCGTTCATATCCATTCGGGCAGTACATCTGTTCTTGCGGAGGGCGCCTATGCGGCCAAGAGGGCGGGCGTCAAAAAGATTATAGTCCATTCACACTGCGCGGCAGAGAAAATAACGCTGAAACATAATATTGTAAAATTTATCGCCGGCTTTGTTCTCAACCGCTGTCCCACGCACTATGTCGCCTGTTCTCTTGTTGCAGGGCAGTCCAAATTTTCGGATAAAATTGTCCGTGACAAACTGATAATTTTAAAGAACGGCGTCGACCTCAACACATTTGCCTTTAACGGCGGCGTGCGCCTCGATATGCGCAAAAAACTCGGCTTTGCGGACGACGAGATTGTTTTGGGGCACGTCGGGCGTTTTTCCTACCAGAAAAATCACGCCTTTCTCCTTTCGGTGCTCAAAGTTCTCATTGAAGGGGATGCAAAGGCAAGGTTGCTTTTGATAGGTTCGGGCGAAACAATGGATGATGTCGTGCGCGAAAGCCGCCTTCAGGGACTGTACGACTCGATAACATTTGCGGGCAACGTCAATAACGTAAACGACTATCTCCAGGCGATGGATGTGTTTTTGTTGCCTTCGCGCTTCGAAGGACTCCCAATCGTCGGGGTAGAGGCCCAGGCGGCGGGGCTGCCCTGCATTTTTTCGGATAAAATAACCGACGAAGTCAACCTCACTAAAAATGTCTGCTATCTTCCTATAGATGGCGACAGTGCACCCGCGTGGGCACGCCAGGCGCTAAGCTTTTCGGCGCTTGAAAGGGTTGATAACGCCGCCGTGCTCAAGGAGAGCGGCTTCGACGTAAACGATACCGCCGAAAAGCTCAGGCAAATATATCTAAGTTAGTTTTATGAAAACGCAACTCATACTATTTTCCGTCTGTCATAAAAAGGTTGAAAGTATTCCCGCAGACAGAACAGTCATAGGCGTTGGGCCGAATGGCTCGGCTATAGGCGCCGCCTGTACCGACTGCACGGGCGACAATATAAGTCAAAAAAATCCCTCCTATTGCGAACTCACCGCGCTGTACTGGATATGGAAAAATGTCTCCTGCGACTATGTGGGGCTTGAACACTACCGCAGATTCTTCTTTACAAAGGGCCAGCTTATCGCCCGCCCGATGGGGGCCGAGGAGATAGCCCGCATAGTTGAAAGCGGTAAAGTCATATTGCCAAAGCCTCACAAGTGCGGCTGTACAGTCTACGAGGACTATGCCGCCAACCACGACATTGCCGACCTCGAAACCTGCCGCAACATTATCGCCGAAGATTATCCCGAATATCTCGGTGACTTTGACGGCGTCATGAGCGGCACGCAGTACAGCCTGGCAAATATGTTTGTAATGCCAAAGACTATGCTGGACGAGTACTGCGCCTGGCTGTTCGATATACTCTTCAAGGCGGAAAAGCATATCGATATATTAACTAAGGACGCCTATCAGACGCGCGTCTTCGGCTTCCTTGCCGAAAGACTGTTCAATGTATGGCTGCGCCATAAAAATCCCGACATCTTTTATGCGCCCGTATACAACATTGGCGACTGTCCTATAGTCGTCCGCATTAAGGGCAAGCTGTCCTCAAACAGCAATAAAGCAAAAATTAAGAGGTAACGATGTACGATTATTTAATAGTAGGCAGCGGTTTATTCGGCGCCGTCTGCGCACACGAACTCAATAAAAGGGGTAAAAAGGTGCTCGTCATCGACAAGCGCCCCAATATCGCAGGCAATGTCTACACCGAGAAGGTGGAGGGCATAAACGTCCACAAGTACGGCGCCCACATCTTCCACACTTCGGATAAAGAGGTGTGGGAGTATGTCAACACCTTCGCCGAGTTCAACAACTTCGTCAACTCCCCCGTTGCATGCTATAAAAACGAGTGCTATAATCTGCCCTTCAATATGAATACCTTCACCAAACTGTGGCCGGACGTATTTACTCCCGAGGAAGCGGCCGCCAGAATAGCGGAGGAAATCGGCGAAAGCTATAAGGAAAATCCCGCCAACCTCGAAGAGCAGGCCATAAATCTCGTCGGCAAGACGATATATCAAAAGCTCGTCAAGGGCTACACCGAAAAGCAGTGGGGAAGGGATTGCAAAGAGCTCCCGGCCTTCATAATCCGCCGTTTGCCCGTCAGGTATACATTTGATAACAACTATTTCAACGACCGCTATCAGGGTATCCCTATCGGCGGTTACACCAAAATGGTGGCTAATATGCTTGAAGGAATTGAGGTGCGCTTGAACTGCGACTTTTTCGAACACAGAGTAGAGCTGACCGCGCAAGCAAAAAAGATAATCTACACGGGCGCGATTGATGCATATTTCGACTATTGCTACGGCCCCCTTGAATATCGCTCGGTGCGCTTCGAAACGGAGTTGTTGGACAAACCCAATTTCCAGGGAAACGCCGCCGTCAACTACACCGACCGCGATGTGCCTTGGACGAGGATAATCGAACATAAATGGTTCGAGTTTGGCAAGGACGAGGAAGGCAACGACTTGCCAAAGACGGTCATCTCCCGCGAGTACAGCTCGGAGTGGAAGCCGGGCGACGAGCCGTACTATCCCGTCAACGATAAAAAGAACGGCGAACTTTACGAAAAGTACAAAACCCTTGCCCAAAAGGAACAGAATGTAATCTTCGGCGGAAGGCTGGGCCAGTATAAATATTACGACATGGACGATGTAATCAGAGCCGCCCTCGACATGCTTAAACAATTGAATATGTAATAAAAAAATGCGCCATAAAGGCGCATTTTTTTTGTTCTGAGCTGTTTAAGACGCGGACTGGCGATATTTTCCGTCATAAACCGACTTCTTTCGGCATAGTCTATCTTAAGCCCTGCAGGGGCAGAAGGGGAGACTTATGTGGGAATATATAATAAAACGCGTCATAACAGAGGGGGAATATATCGTTGAAAAGGGCGCAACCGTGCGCGCCGCGGCTGAATTCTTTGATGTCAGCAAGTCCACCGTTCACAAGGACGTAACCGAGAGACTGGAGGAGATAGATAAAGATCTGTTCGAGGAGGTTAAAAAAGTACTGTCAAAAAATCTGTCCGAACGCCACATCCGCGGCGGGCTGGCCACAAAGAGCAAATATGAACGCATAAAAAAGAGCAACTCGACCGTGGCGCGTCAAAACGGGCCTGATGATGTGGAATAATTACATTTTTTGTCAGGGCGACAAAAAATGCCGTCTGCGCGAAATTTCACGTTAAAACAATTTACTTGCAGGATAATTTATTTATAATAATAAGTGCAAGGGCACGGGATGCCCGTTCGGCAAAGTTCATTATTTTTCCCCTTATTATATTTGTAAAAGGAGTGCGCTACGGCGCACTCCTTTTACACTGTGTTTATAAAAGCTGATTATATTAAATTACTTGATCTCCCTTATCCAGCCTTCGGGCGCGGGGATTCGGCCCATCTGTATGCCTGTAAGGGTGTCGTAAAGCTTTTTGGTAACGGGGCCCATCTCGGTCATACCCGAAGGGAAGCAGACCTCCTTTCCGTGGTCGTAAATTTTTCCGACGGGAGAGATGACTGCGGCCGTGCCGCACAGTCCGCACTCGGCAAAATCCTTAACTTCTTCAAACCTGACGGGCCTGTGCTCAACAGTCATCCCCAGAATGTTTTCGGCTACATAGCACAGCGAGCGCCTGGTTATAGAGGGAAGAATGGAGTCCGACTTGGGTGTAACGACTTTGCCGTCCTTGGTCACAAAGATAAAGTTGGCGCCGCCCGTCTCCTCAACGTATGTGCGCGTGGCTGCGTCGAGGTACATATTCTCGTCAAATCCCTTTTCGTGCGCGTCGACAATGGCGTACAGGCTCATGGCATAGTTGAGCCCCGCCTTTATGTGTCCCGTGCCGTGGGGAGCGGCCCTGTCGTAGTCGCTCACGCGTATGCTTATGGGCTTTATGCCTCCCTTAAAGTAGGGCCCCACGGGCGTGCAGAACATTCTGAATTCATATTCCTGTGCAGGTTTTACGCCGATTACCGCCGACGAGCCGAAAATAAAGGGGCGTATATACAGCGTCGCGCCGCTGCCGTAGGGGGGTACGTACTCCCTGTTTGCGGCCACAACCTTGTCCACGGCCTCAAGGAATTTTTCCTTGGGGAATATGGGAATCTCAAGCCTTGCGGCCGACTGTTCCATTCTCTCGGCATTGAGGTCGGGGCGGAATGTAACAATCTTCCCGTCCTTTGTGGTATAGGCCTTCAGTCCTTCGAAGGCCGTCTGCGCATACTGCAGAACGCCTGCGCACTCCGTTAAAACTATTTTGTCGTCGGCAGTAAGTTCGCCTTCGCTCCACTTGCCGTCCTTATAGCGCGCCACATAGCGGTAGGGCGTTTTGATGTATCCGAAACCTAGGTTTCCCCAATCGAGATTGACAGCCATATTGTCACCTTCTATACTTTAAAAATTAATTACAATAATTATACTCCCGGCAAACTTATATGTCAATTACAGGATTGACAAAATTATCTCATCGATGATAAAATATATACGTATATGTCCACAATAACCTCTTTGGAACAACAAAAAAATGATAAGACCCGCTGTTCGGTGTACCTCGACGGCGTATTTTACTGCGGGCTCAAGATAGAAGTGGCCGTAAAATACCGTTTGAAACCGGGAATGACCATAGAAAAAAGTGAGCTGGACGCCATTCAGTTCGAAAATGAAAAGGTACAGGCCACCGAGCGCGCTATGAACCACCTCTCGGCCACAATGAAGACCTGCCGACAGATGCGCGACTTTCTCAACTCCAAGGGCTATACGCAGGCCGTTGCAGACTACGTAATTGACAAGCTCGAAGGCTACGGCTATATTGACGACTACGCTTACTGCCGCGCATACGTAAACAGCGTCAGCGGCAAGGGCAAAACGGCCATCCGCGCCGCCCTTATAAAGAGGGGCGCTCTGCGCGAGGCCATAGACGCCGCGCTCGACGAGGTGGAAGAGGATGAGGACGAAGTGCTGGCCGTCGCGCAAAAATATATGCGCGGCAAGAGCCACACGCGCGAAAATCTCAACAAGGCTCTGCGCCACCTGATATCGCGCGGCTTTGATTACGACGTGGCAAAGAGCGCCCTTTCCCGTCTCGGCCGCGAAGAGGACGAATAATAGGACAAATACGTGTTCTGAAATTTTTAATCGATTTTTAAGGTAAGATTATGCAAAGATTTTTGACCAATTCTCAGATGCGGGCGGCAGACAACTACACAATAAACAAGCTGGGCGTGCCCTCGCGCGAACTCATGGAGCGTGCGGGAAGCGCCATTGCAGAGCAGGTGAAAAAAGCGGCGGAGGGCGGCAAAAAGATAACCGTCGTCTGCGGCGGGGGCAATAACGGCGGCGACGGCTACGTCTGCGCCCGCCTGCTCGTGCAGAACAAACTGGATGTCTGCGTGTACGACGCCTCATCGGGCGAATATTCCCCCGACTGCGCCGCGCAGAAGGCCGCCTACAACGGCCCGTTCACGCGGGAAATTTCAGGCGATATAATAGTTGACTGTATCTTCGGCACGGGTCTTACCCGCGCTGTAGAGGGTGCGTTGGCTCATCTGATTGATGATATAAACAAGAGCGGTGCGTACATAATTTCCGCCGATATTCCCAGCGGCCTCAACGGCGACAACGGCCAGGTTCTCGGCCGCGCCGTTTGCGCAGACCTCACCGTGGCCATTGGCGAATACAAGCTCGGCCATGTACTGGGCGACGGCCCCGACTATTGCGGCGCAGTGGTTAAGGCTGATATAGGCATTGTTGCAAACGGCGACTACGCGCAGGCTTGCGATGATAGCGATATAGCCGCTTTCTTCCCCAAAAGGCCGCGCAACTCGCACAAGGGTACATACGGCTCGGCCTGCCTAATTGCGGGCAGTTCAAAGTATCCCGGCGCGGCCGCGCTCTGCCTTTCAACCGCCCTGCGTTCGGGTTGCGGTTACGTAAAGCTGTGCTCTGACGAGCGCGTAAGAAATTCGCTCGCGGGCACATATCCCCAGGCCATTTATCTCTCCGACCCCGATTTTGCATCCGATTGCCTGGCCATCGGGCCGGGTTGCGGCGACAGTGATTCGCTGTACGGTCTGCTCACGGGCGTCCTGCGCAACTACCGCGGCAAACTCATAATCGACGCCGACGGGCTCAACGCCCTGGCGGGCAGGGGAGTCGTCTCGCTCAGCGGAGCCGACTGTCCCGTGCTTGTCACGCCTCACGTAAGGGAGTTTTCGCGCCTGACGGGCAAGAGTGTGCGTGCAGTTCTCAACGACCCCATCGGCTGTGCGCGCGCCTTTGCAAATGAATACCGCGCCGTTGTTCTTTTAAAGAGCGCCGTATCCGTCATCACCGACGGCGAAAGGGTGATGCTCAACCTGCGCGGCAGCACGTCCATGGCAAAGGGCGGCAGCGGCGATATGCTCACGGGCCTCATCTGCGGCACTGCGGCCAGGGGGGAGGATCTGTTCGACGCGGCCGTATGCTCAAGCTATGTGCTGGGCGCCGCGGCAGAGATAGCCTCTGCGGTCAATACAGATTACTGCGCCACCGCCGAAGATATAATTTCCGGCCTTCCCCAGGCCGTCAAAAATATTATTCAGGGCTGAGAATGCGGTATAAAAACCCGCTTTGCTGTCAACAATAATTGCAAGGCAGCTACATATAATATATTATAACTGCCCCGCGGTGCGCCGCAGGAGGTAATTTATATGATAAAGCGAGGAGAACTCTACTATGCCGATCTTTCCCCGGTAGTAGGCAGCGAGCAGGGCGGTGTCAGGCCCGTGCTGGTGGTGCAGAACGACGTGGGCAATAAATTTTCGCCCACGGTCATAGCCGCGGCGGTTACAAGCAAGATAAACAAGGCCAAATTGCCCACTCATATCGAGCTTCCGTCCAACGCATACGGTCTGAATAAGGATTCTGTAATCCTTCTTGAACAGATCCGCACGCTCGACAAGCGCCGCCTCAAGGAAAAAATCGGCGAACTTTCAACTGAGACCATGTCCCAGGTGGATAAGGCCATACTCATAAGCTTAGGATTCATAAAGTAAGCGGGTGCAACGCAAGCGCGTGCACCCGCGTTTTTTATCAAAGTTTTTGTCGGAGGCGCGGCGCGCGGGCAGACTGCCCGCGCGCCGCGCCTCTTTTTTTACAAATTTTTGCGCTAAAATACTTTTATTCGGGCAAACGCTGTGGTATAATCTAATTATGGCGAACAAAAAATTCAAACTGCATTTCGGCAAGGTGAGCATAATCCTCTTGCTCGTCTGCGCCGCCCTTATAGCGGTCGACCTCATACTCAAATACTTTGAAGAGGCTCAGGGTTGGGATTTTGTAGTAATTCCCGGCTTTATCTGGGTTGAAAGCGGCCACCGCAATCCCGGCGCGGCATTTTCCTTTCTGGCCGACGCCGCGTGGGGGCAGACCTTTCTCACCGTCTTTTCAATAGTCCTCCTCGCCGCGCTCATAACGGCCTTCGTGTTCATACCCGACCGCTTCGTGCTCTTAAAGACGGCTATAGCGATGATAATTGCAGGCGCTGTAGGTAACCTGGTCGACAGAGTGATGTTCGGCGAAGTGCGCGACTTCGTGTGGGTAAATATGCTCTTTTCCACGTCCTGTTGCAACTTTGCCGATTTCTTCATCGTATTCGGCGTCATAATTGCCATAATTGATTTTCTCTTCCTCAACGAATGGGCCCTCATTCCGCTCACAAAGCGCGCCAAGGCCGCCCAGGCAAAGGAGAAGAACTCATCAGGCGATGGCCATACCGACGATCCTTCAGGGGACGACAACGGCTGATGCGGACGCGCACATTCACGGCCCCCAAAGGTTACGTTCGTGCGGACATATGCCTCAGCGAACAGCTTGAAGGCTACACCCGCTCGGCGGTAAAAAAGCTGTTTGAAGGCGGCCTGGTACAGGTGAACGGCAAGTCGGCCAAGCCCGCGCAGGGCATCGCCGAAGGCGATGAAATTTGTTGCACCCTTCCCGACCCCGTCGAAATTTCCGCCCGTCCGGAGGACATTCCGCTCGACATCGTGTACGAGGACGACGACATCGCCGTCATCAACAAACAGCAGGGCCTCACCGTGCACGCGGGCAACGGCAATATAGACGGCACTCTGGTCAATGCGCTCTTATACCGCCTCAAAAATCTGAGCGGCATAGGCGGCGCGCTCCGTCCGGGCATCGTCCACAGAATAGATAAAAACACCTCCGGCCTCCTGGTCGTGGCCAAAAATGATATGGCGCACGTCTCTCTGGCAAAGCAGATAGAGGAGAAGAGCTGCAAGCGCCAATACCTCGCCCTTTTGGAGGGCAATTTAAAGGAGGACAGCGGCAATATAACCACGTACATAGGCCGCAGTCCCGTCGACCGCGTAAAGATGGCCGTCGTCCCGCCGGACAAGGGCAAGATAGCCATAACCGATTACAAGGTCGAACAGCGCAGCGGGGGATACACCCTGTGTCGCTTTTCGCTCCACACGGGCAGAACGCACCAGATAAGGGTGCACGCGAAATATCTCGGCCACCCCGTCGTCGGCGACGACGTCTACGGCATAAAAAAACAGCGCTTCAATCTCAACGGCCAGCTTTTGCACGCCTGCAGACTGGAGCTCACCCACCCTCGCACGGGCGAGATCATGATCTTCACCGCGCCCCTGCCCGGGTATTTTATCGATGTCTTAAAAAAGCTCGCGTTCAATCTTGATGCCATAAGGTACTGATGACGGCGCGTCAAAATAAAAATCAAAATAAAAAATTATTTTAATAGGAGAAAAAATGTAATGGCAAAGAAAACAAATCAGACAAAGACGACGACCACCAGAAGGACGGTCATCACCAACGGAAGCATTGTAAGAACATGCGCGTTCTGGGGCATGGCCGTTGCGGCAGTGCTCTACCTCGTCAGCGGCATCATCGCCCTTATCGACAGGTTCGCGGGCACTTCGCTTTCGCAGATCGTAGGCATATTCAGCCTGCTCGGCAACATTGCAATAATTGTGGCAATCGCCTTCCCCGCATACTCATATGTCAGCGGCAAGAGCAAGAACTGGAGAATAATCTACTGGATTCTCCTTGCCGTTTTTGTGCTCGGCGTTGTGTTCGGCGCAATTCCCACAATCGCATAAATTGATTGCACAAATTGTTCTTTGCGCCCGCGCTTTTCAAGCGCGGGCGCTTTTTTTTCTTTACAAAATGCCGCCTTTGCTCTATAATGTAAGTGAATAAACGTAGATATAAAGGTAATTTTATGGCAAATCCCTTAGTCGCTATCGTCGGCAGGCCCAACGTCGGCAAGAGCACATTTTTCAATAAAGTAGTCGGCCGCAAGGTCTCCATAACCGAGGACAGGCCCGGCGTCACGCGCGACAGGCTGTATGCCGACGCCGAGTGGCGCGGCAAAAATTTCTCCCTCGTCGATACGGGCGGAATAGAGCTCAAGTCGGACGACACGATGTGGAAGGAGATCAAAAAGCAGGCCGAAGTCGCCATCGACACGGCCCAGGTCATCCTGTTTTTTGTTGACGGAAGGGAGGGGCTGACCTCCTCCGACTACGATGTGGCCGATATGCTCCGCCGCTCCAAAAAGCCCGTCATCCTCGTCGTCAACAAGATAGACGAGTACTCCGAGGACAAAATTTTCGAATTTTATTCCCTCGGCCTCGGCGAACCCTTCCCCGTCTCCAGCGAGCACTCCACAGGCATAGGCGACGTGCTGGACGAGGCCGTCAGCTGGTTTGAAAAGTACGAAAACGAGGAGGACGACTCCATAAAGATAGCCGTCGTCGGCAAGCCCAATGCGGGCAAGAGCAGCCTTGTAAACAAGCTCCTCGGCTTCGAGCGCTCGATAGTTACCGACATTGCAGGCACCACCCGCGACGCCATCGACACCAAGTTTACCTACGATGACAGAAAATACACCATAATCGACACCGCAGGCATACGCAAAAAGTCTAAAGTGGAGGACGATGTGGAGTATTACTCCGTAATGCGCGCCTTTGACGCCGTCCGCCGCGCCGACGTCTGCCTCCTGGTTGTCGACTCGACCGAAGGTCTGACCGAGCAGGACACCAAAATTATCGGCTACGTGCACGAACAGGGCAAGCCCTCGGTAATTGTAATGAACAAGTGGGATTTGATCGAAAAGGACACCCACACCATAAACAAGTTTGAGGACAAGCTCAAAGAGGACTTGAAGTTTATGGACTATTTCAAGTCTATATATGTCTCGGCCAAGACGGGCCAGCGCACCGAAAAGATAATGGCGGCGGTGGACGAGGTGTACGCCAACGCTCATTTCCGCGTTCCCACGGGCACTTTGAACGATTTAATCTCGGATACCATCCGCGCCAACGAGCCGCCCTCGTACAACGGCAGGCGCTTAAAGGTTTACTATTCCTCCCAGGTTTCGGTTGCGCCGCCCACATTCGTTCTGTTTGTAAATTCCACCGACCTTCTGCACTTCTCCTACGAACGCTTCCTCGAAAACACCCTGCGCAAGTGCTTCAATTTCGAGGGCACACCCATAAGGATTGTAACGAGGGAGAGGGGAGACAAGGACTGATATCAGATATCCAAGGAGAGTTCCGTCAATGTTTATATCTTTTTCACAAACCTGGTACTGGTTTGTGCTCGGCGCAGTAGTCAGCTATTTTATAGGCTGTTTCAACTTTGCCGTGCTCATCTCAAAACTCAAGCATAAGGACATCCGAAGCCAGGGCAGCGGCAATCCCGGCACAATGAATATGTCGCGCACTTTCGGCTGGAAGATAGGTCTTTTAAACTTCCTCTGCGACGCGCTCAAGGGTATAATCCCTGTAATGGTCGGGCATCTCGCCTTTGCGGGAATGTATTTCGAGGGCACAGCCTTCGCCGTAACCGACTTTTCGCGCTATCTCTTCGGCCTGTGTGCCGTCATCGGCCACGTGTTCCCCGTCACTATGAAGTTCAAGGGCGGCAAGGGCATAGCCACAACGCTGGGCGTGTTCACCTGCGGCGTCACCTGCGAAGTCGGCTGGTATTTCCCCATCGCCTTCGCACTGCTCGTCGGCGTCGTGCTCTACATATACTTCTTCGAATGGGGCTCCATGGGCTCGCTTCTGGGCGTTTCGGGATTCACTATCTGGCAGGGCATTATATTTTTCCTGCGCTACCAGGGTATGCTCACAAACGGCTGGGTGATTGCGGCATTTATGGTACTTCTTATATACAACCTCATCACCTGGATAGCCCACCGCGTAAACCTCTACAAGCTGATGGGCGGCGAGGAGCACCGTACCTCTATAAAGAAAATGATTCACAAGAAAAAGGCAAACTGATAATTATAAAACTCAAGCGGCGGCGCGGAAAATTTTCCGCGCCGCCGCTTTGCCATATTGCAGCCTCCACAGGTGTCACCCAAAGGGCGACAGAAGGTTTTATTTGTCCAGGCAGAGTATGTAATTAGCATCCAAATCTAACACCTTACACAGATTAGCCAATGTATCCAGCGCAGGCATAGCCCTACCAGAAAGATACTGACCTATGGTGGGCTGTTTTATTCCAAGTCTTGCGGCAAGCTCTGTCTGTGTCATCCCGCTTTGCTTAATGCACTCTGCCAGTCTTTTCTGAATTTGCTCAAGCGTAATCATAAAATCCCCCGCCCTTTTTCTTTAATAATACAGGCAATGCCTATAAAATGCTTGACATATAGGTATTGCCTATGATATTTTAATGGTGTACAGGAGATAATGATATGGTAAATAAAGGGAAATGCTACAAGTGCAGAAGTTTTCTGAGGTATTATACCCGCGGAAGAATACAGTTCAATATTACAAAGTATGGCTGGTGCGGTACAAAACTTTGCACTGTTGAGGGCCAGAGTTGCTGTTGTGAATTTAAACAAAGAATTCGCTCTAAGGGCAGCAGGTTAACTTTAAGGCTGTATTTAAGCGGACTTTTAACAGAAATTTCTGCAATAAAATTGTTGCTTGAAGAGGAAATGGATGAGAACTTGTAAGGGCTGTAATTTCTGCAAATCCTTGTATATGCGGCACGCGTGGAAGTACCATAAAATGAGGATGTATTATTGTGAGGTACAACAGAAAATTATAACGCAGTTCGCCGCTTGCGAAAAATATAAGTACAAAATAGCCGACTATGATACCTCGGAAGAAAGGCTGACGGGCATACAGGACGACATAAAATGCATTATTGCATTGCTGGAAGAATAAATGCGGCGGGCGCACAATTTTGTGCGCCCGCCGCATTTGTCCTCAACGGGTAATTATTTCTTCTTTTTGTCGTTCTTGTCGGGTGTGTTTTCAACCGACTGAATGGCGTAACCCACCGCAGGGTTGACGTCCAGCACGGCCTGTACAAAATCCTGGTACTGCGCGCTCTTTATAACTACCGCAAAGTAGCTCTCGTCCTCCATATACACGAGCAGTTTGTTGGTCTCTCTGTCGAGTACCAGGGTGTCGACTTTCTTTATGTCGTAGTTGCTTATGATGAACCCGAAAGCCGCCCTTATCTGTTTTTCGTCTATGGCATAGTAGGACGAGCACAGCACGCTTATAAGCAACCCGCCCGCGGCAATGGTCACCACGAACATCAGGCAATACATTGTGATGGGAATGACGGGGTTCATCGCCGTCGAAATTCCCTGGGCAATGCACAGATACAAATTTACTATAAAACCTGCCAGGCAGATCGCCAGTCCCGCAATTATCAGAATGAGGGTGAGGCGGGGAAATGAGTACTTGAACTTTTTCATAGGTACATTATATAATCAAAGTAAAAAAAAGGCAACTTAAAGCGCGCATAATTTTATTTTGCCCGCCTGTATGGTTGAAAATTTTTTGCGGATATAGTAAAATAAATGCAAATTATCAAAGACGGGAGTTAAGGCAGATATGATCAGACTGATTAAAAGCGGAGTTTATTACACGGGCGGAAAACTGGTAAAGGAGAACGTTGCATTTATGCGCGAAGAGCAGAAGAGGGCGGCTATAAAGGGCACGCTCGCTTACCGCATACTCTCTGCGCACAACTCCGGCGACGACGATCATTTAAAGATAAAGTTCGACGCGCTCGCTTCGCACGACATAACCTATGTCGGCATAATCCAGACGGCCAAGGCTTCGGGTTTAAAGAAGTTCCCCGTTCCCTACACCCTGACCAACTGCCACAATTCCCTGTGCGCCGTCGGCGGCACCATAAATGAGGACGACCATCTCTTCGGCCTGTCAGCCGCAAAGAAGTACGGCGGCAACTTTGTGCCTCCCCACCTTGCAGTCATTCACCAATATATGCGCGAAATGGAGGCGGGATGCGGCAAGATGATACTCGGCTCCGACAGCCACACGCGCTACGGCGCGCTCGGCACCATGGCCGTGGGCGAGGGCGGGCCTGAGCTCGTAAAACAGCTCCTCGGTCAGACCTACGACGTTGCCCGCCCCAAAGTAATCGCGGTATATCTCAAGGGCAAACTCAAAAAGGGCGTCGGCCCGCACGACGTGGCAATCGCCCTCGTCGGCGCTACATTCAAGAAGGGTTTTGTCAAAAACTGCGTGCTCGAATTTGTCGGCCCCGGCATCAGAAACCTCTCTATGGACTACCGCCTCGGCATAGATGTCATGACCACCGAAACAGCCTGCCTGTCCTCGATATGGGAGACGGACGAGCTGACCGAGCAATACTTCAAAATTCACGGCAGGGAGGAGGCCTATAAGCCCCTGCATCCCGCCGACCCTGCATATTACGACGGTGCCGTCGTCATCGACCTGTCGCGCGTCGAACCTATGATAGCCCTGCCTTTCCACCCCTCAAACTCATATACCATCCGCGAGGTCATCGACAACGCCCGCGACATTCTGGGCGAGGTAGAGGAGGCGGGCAACAGGTTGAAGGGCGGCAAAAAGCCCTTCCGTCTTCTCGATAAAATCACGCCGCAGGGTATACAGGTCAGCCAGGGCATAATTGCGGGCTGTGCGGGCGGCACCTACGAGAATGTGGCCGAAGCGGCCGAAATTCTGCGCGGGCACAGCTGCGGCTTCGACGAATTTTCGCTGAGCGTATACCCTCAGAGCCAGCCCGTATTCAAGTGCCTGGCTGACAACGGCTATGTCTCCTCGCTCATGGAGAGCGGCGCCGTCATAAAGACGGCCTTCTGCGGCCCCTGCTTCGGCGCGGGCGACACCCCTGCCGACAACGGCTTCTCCATCCGTCATACCACGCGCAACTTCGAAAACAGGGAGGGCTCCAAGCTCGGCGAGGGCCAGCTTGCGGCAGTTGCCCTCATGGATGCGCGCTCGATTGCGGCAACGGCGGCAAACGGCGGCATGCTCACGCCCGCCACCGAGGTGCAGTATACCAAAAAAATAAAGAAGTACTACTTCGATAAGGCAATCTACGACCACCGTGTCTACCGCGGCGCATTAAAGCCCGATAAAAAGGCCGAGCTCATCTACGGCAACAACATTGCCGACTGGCCCGAACAGATTCCCATAACCAAAAACGTACTCATCAAGGCCGTTTCGGTAATTAACGATCCCGTCACCACCACGGACGAGCTCATCCCTTCGGGCGAAACTTCGTCCTATCGCTCCAATCCCTTAAGGCTGGCCGAATTTGCGCTCTCCAGAAAGGATCCCGCATACGTCGGCAGGGCCAAGGAGGTAAAGGCGGCAGAGGAGGAGAGGCGTGCAAACGGCACACTGCCTGAAGAGGTGTTGAGCGAGGTGGGCATAACCATCGCGCCCGATACGATGTACGGCAGCTGCGTAGTTGCCCGCAAGCCCGGCGATGGCTCGGCCCGCGAACAGGCGGCCTCCTGCCAGAGGGTGCTCGGCGGCGTGGCCAACATCGCCTTAGAGTACGCCACAAAGCGCTACCGCTCCAACCTCATAAACTGGGGTATGCTGCCGCTTCTGTCAAAGTCATTTGACTATAAGGTGGGCGACTACATCTATATCGAAAACATAACCGACTATGTAAAGACGGACAACCCCAACATTCCCGCAAAGCTCATCTCAAACGGCAAGGTAAAAAATATCTATTTGGGCCTGGGCGCCCTCACCGAAGAGGAGAAAAAGATAATCCTTTCAGGTTGCCTCATAAACTATAACAAAACAAAATGAAAGTACAATTTTTAAACGGCAACGGCATAAAACTGCTCGCTGCCGTTTTAATGGTGGCAGACCATATAGGGATGTTCTTCTTTCCTCAGACAATGTGGCTCAGGGCTATAGGAAGGATTTCCTTACCGTTGTTTGCATATATGCTGGCAGAGGGGTGCCGCTACACAAAAAACAAGTTAAACCACGTTCTGCTCCTTGCGCTTGTGGCGCTTGCCTGCCAGATAGTCTACTTTTTTGCCGCTGGCTCCCTGCAGATGTGCATTCTGGTGACGTTCACCCTCTCAACGCTCATAACCTACGCCCTGCAGTACTTCAAGCGCTGTCTGTTCATCGGTGAAAGGCCGCTTACAACCGTGCTTGCGGCGGGCGGATTCATAGGTATGGTTTTCCTTACCTTTGTACTCAACAGCATAAATAGTATAAACGGGGTGTACTTTGCAATAGAATACGGTTTTTGGGGCTGTATGTTGCCCGTCTTTGCCTCGGTGTTCGATTTCAGAGGGTTAGGCGAAAGCGGGCTCGCGGCGCGGCTCGACAACGGCTGGGTCAGATTTTTCAGCTTTGCCGTCGGCCTGGTAATTCTGTGCGCCTTCCACGTAAGTCATCTTGAGTGGTTTTCGCTCATCGGCCTTGTGCCGCTGGCGCTGTACAACGGTCAGAGGGGTAAACTTAAGCTCAAGTATTTTTTCTACATCTTTTACCCCGCGCACCTTGCGCTCTTCTATCTCATCGCCGCATTAATTTAATTTCAGCACAAAAAAACCGCGCTCAAGGCGCGGTTTTTTAATTCAGTTGCCCTCTTCGGGTTGGGGCATAATTTCGGGGCAGCCGTCTTTTTCGCCGTTGCCGCAGTCGGGGCATCTGCAGTTGTCCCCGTTCCTGTGTCCGAATATGCGCCTTGGCCTGGGGCGTTCGCCCTTTTCGGGAGGAGGAATTCTGTCGTCGCGCCAGTGGTCACCGTGCGGTTTTGGGTCATCTGGCGCAGGGACGGGCACGTCGGGAAGAACGTGCTCGCCGTCAGAATCCTTTCCGGGCTCGACGATACGGGTGTCGGGGCCGTCGTTGAGGTTCTGTCCGCCGCCCGTCTGTCCGTCGTTGCAGCCGCAAAGCATTGTCGCGGCCGCGCTTAAAATGCATATTGCCGTCATCAGTTTAGCTTTCATAACAAAAGTTTGGCATACTTTTACAAATTTATGCAAAATGCTTGCCACCAGCCGCGAAATATGCTAAATTATCTTTGCCTGAATTCAAAGGTTCGCCTGAAGATTAAGGGAAAACGCCAAATTTAAACAGTGCGCCGTCCGCGCACCGTTTTGCTGTGCTCCCTTTCAGGCAAAGGGGGTATTTTTTATGTCAGAAAAACGTCTGGCTGTCATTTCGCTCATCATCGAAAATCGCGACCAGAGCCCTGAAATCAACTCCATTCTCTCCGAATTCGGCGACTACGTCGTCGGCAGAATGGGCGTGCCGTATAAGGAGAGGGGTGTCTCCGTCATCTGCGTAATAGTCGACGCCCCCGCCGAGGTCATCAACTCAATTACCGGCAAAATCGGAATGTTAGACGGTGTGTCTGCAAAGACATTAATGAATAAATTTAAAAATAATTTTTGAGGTAAAAGGGCATAACCTGATACCGAAAAGGAGTTTTATATGAAAAAATTGGCATCAATCCTCACCGCCGCGGCGCTCGCGGCAACAATGGGGCTCGGCCTTTCAGCCTGCACCCCCGAAGAATCTGCCGACGGCGTGTCCCTCCGCGGCATTTCAGGCGCAACCGACATCACGCCTGCGGCTGAAATTGACTACTTTGTCGCCGCCGAACCCGCCGTAACCACCCGCGCCAATGCAACAGGTCTGCATATAGTCGGTGACATTCAGGAACTGTATGGCTCGGAAAACGGCTATCCACAGGCCGTAATCGTCGCCAAAAACGAGCTTGTTTCTCTCAATGCTGACTTTGTGCAGGACTTTCTGGAAGAGGTCATCGCCAATGAGGCCTGGCTTGAAAGCGCCTCCGCTCAGACCGTTCTCGACGCCATAACAGCCAACCTTCCCGCAGGCTCCACACCGACGTTTACCGCAAACAATCTCAACGCACAGGTCATCGCCAACTGCGGCATACATTTTGTGCCCGCCTATGAGGATAAGGAGAGGGTGACGGCCTTCCTCGCCGAAATGGCCGAAGTCGATCCGACATCCGTCGGCACAGTTTCAGATAATTTCTTCAATGGCGGGGATTGGACGACTTCGGGCGGCAGCGATGAAATTTCTGTGTACGCCCCCGACGGCGCGCCCGCGCTCGCTCTTGCAAAACTTATGTCCGAGAACAATCAGTTTAATCAGACTTCTGTGGACTACAACATAGTCGCCTCCAGCACTATACAGAGCTATGTAACGGGCGATGATCCCGCAGCCGACATCTGTATTCTTCCCCTCAACGCGGCAAGCAAGCTTCTCGGCAGCGGACAAACTTACACAATGCTCGGCACGGTGACCAACGGCAACTTGTATATCCTCTCCGAGAGCGAAGAGGAAATAACTGCCCAAAACATAAAAGAGTTGCTCACGGGCAAAACCGTGGGCGTAATCCAGCTTGCGCAGGTCCCCGGCCTCACATTCAAGATAATTCTTGATAAGTATGGAATTCCTTACGAAACTGTAGGTTGATGTGAAAACGTTCAGAAAAATACTCAAAACAAACGCGCTGTGGGCGGTCGTCGCCGTGGCGGTGCTTCTTGCCGCGTGGCAGATAGCATTCGTCTGTGTGCGCAACGAATACGTTCTGCCGGGAATCGGCCAGACTTTAACGCAGTTCTTTGCGCTCTTTTCGCAGGGCTCGTTCTATGTCGCCCTCGGCAATACGCTTGCGCGCACTATAATTTCGTTTGCCGTATCATTCGTGCTGGCGGCGGCGCTCGCCGCCCTCTCGGCCGTGTGTGCGCCCTTCAAAACGGCGTGTTCCTGCATAATCTCGGTCGTGCGCACTCTGCCTACAATGGCTGTTACGCTGATGCTTCTCATATGGTCAACGCCGCGCGTGGCGCCCGCAATAGTCACGGCGCTCGTTCTCTTTCCCATGGTCTATTCGCAGTTTGTCGCGGCGATAGAGGGTGTGGATAAAGACCTCCTCGAAATGGCCAAAGTCTACCGCGTAGCGCCTGCGGACAGACTCACTAAGATAATTCTGCCCGCCGTCGCTCCCGAAGTCATCTCCCAGATCGGCGCGGGGCTGTCGCTGGGGCTCAAGGTAATGGTCTCGGCCGAAGTGCTCTCATATACCCTGCACAGCATGGGCGGCCTCATGCAACAGGCCAACCTGTACTTCGAAATTCCCCGCTTCGCCGCGCTCACGCTGGTGTGCATAATCGTGGGGCTGTTGATGGAGCTCATCTCGCTGGGCCTCAGGCGCCTTACGGGCCGTTGGCAGGTAAAGGAGGGGGCAAATGTACATTAAAAATCTTGTAAAGAGCTACTCCGATACCGCCGTGTTCAACGGCTTCTACCTTCAAATTGAGGACGGCTCTGTCACCTGCATACTCGGCGAAAGCGGCGCGGGCAAAACCACCCTGTTAAACGTCATTGCGGGTCTCACGCAGTACGAAGGGGAAGTTTCGCCCGTCAGGTGCTCGTACATCTTCCAGGAACCGCGCCTCGTGCCCAACCTTACGGTATATAAAAACCTTCGCCTCATCTGCCATGACGAGGGAGCGATAGCCGATATGCTCGCCCGCGCGGGGCTTACGGAAAAAGCCGCAAGCTACCCCGTTTCCCTTTCGGGTGGCCAGGCGCAGAGGGTGGCAATTGCCCGCGCCTTTCTTTTTGAAAGCGACGTCGTCCTGATGGATGAGCCATTCTCGTCCCTCGATTTAAAGCTCAAAATAAATATGATGAACGCATTTTCGGAAGTGCGCGCAAAGGATGGCAGAACGGCCGTCTTTGTCACCCACGACATAGACGAGGCGCTCTATCTTGCCGACAGAATAATCGTGCTTTCTGGCGGAAAGATTGTCTTTGACTGTAAAAATTCACCGTCCCGCCCGTTCGGCGCCCACTCGGACTTGCGCGATGAATTAATAAAAGTACTCACCGCATAAAGAGCATAAAAGCGCCGATTATTTTTCAAAGCGCATCATTGCGCACAAAACAGGCCGCCGCGCCCCTTTTCGGGGCGCGGCGGCCTGTTTTTTATAATGTCAACCTTTTGAGTGTGCAATTGTAAAAATTTTGTTGCCATTTTTGCAAAAAACTTGTCTCAAACATTTTTATTTTGCGCGCCGTTTGTGATATAATTTTTATAAGGGTTAATTTGTTTATACCGCTATGAAACTGAAGCCAGAGCGGTACGCCAGCACTATAAACCATATGTTCAGCGCTCCGATTACAGGCATAAGTATCATAAACAGCATATTCTTCAGCTTGAATTTGGTTATGAACATGGCAATGTAAATGCCCACCGCCCCGCCCAGCAGTGCGGAGAGTATAAGCTTCCCGTCGCCCGAATTGAGTTTGTTCTCGTCGATAAGGTATTCGTTCTTCTGCGAGACGAGCAGCATGACCGAATAAAAATTTATTGCGAGAATGTACACCGTAAAGATGATATACAACAGCAGCATACCTTAAGTATGCGCAGACTGTCCCAATAATACGCATTTTACAGGAGATGTTATGCCTAAAGTTGCAATTCTGATGGGTTCAAAATCCGATTTCCCCGTAGTAAAACCCGCCGTCGCCGCCCTCAAAAAGCTGGGTGTGGAGACGGAGGTGCGCGTAATAAGCGCGCACAGAACGCCCGAAGAGGCGCACGAGTTTGCCTCGTCCGCAAAGGATAAAGGGACAGAGGTAATAATCTGCGCCGCAGGCAAGGCTGCGCACCTCGGCGGAGTAATTGCGGCATACACAACGCTGCCCGTCATCGGCTTGCCGGTAAAGACGGACATGATGGGCGGGCTCGACAGTCTTTTATCCATCGTCCAGATGCCTTCTGGCATACCGGTGGCCACCGTGGGCGTAAACGGCGGCGAAAACGCAGGCCTTCTGGCCGCGCAGATTCTGGGTATAAAATATCCGGAAATTTCCGCCGCGCTCGCAGAGTATAAAAGCGCAATGCGCGATAAGATAAACGCGGACGACTGCGCCCTCCAACACGAACTCAAGGACTTATAATACCTTCATACCCGCAGTGCACCTGCGGGTATTGCATTTGTCGCAATTTGACAATCGGCGACAGCTTTCTGTTGCTTCGAGTTTCTAAAGAACGCGGCACGCAAGTTAAAATTTATCAGAAGTCAAAATTAATTTTCAAAGGAGCTAAATATATTTGCTATGGAAAAGAAAGAACAGCTTTACGAAGGCAAGGCAAAAAAGGTGTATGCCACCGAAAACCCCGATTATGTAATCGTATCCTACAAGGATGACGCTACGGCGTTCAACGGTCTTAAAAAGGGCACGATCGTCGGCAAGGGCGTCATCAACAACAAGATGACAAATATGATGATGCAGATGCTCGAAAAGAAGGGCATCCCCACACACTTTGTCGAGCAGATTGACGACAGAAACACTGTAGTCAAAAAGGTTGAGATTGTCCCCCTCGAAGTAATCATAAGGAACGTGGCCGCGGGCAGCTTTTCCAAAAAATACGGCGTGCCCGAAGGTACGCCCTTCAAGGCTCCCACAATAGAGTTCTCCTATAAGAACGACGAGCTCGGCGATCCCCTCATCAACAGCTATCACGCGCTCGCTTTAGGCCTCGCCACGCCCGAAGAGATCGAAACTATAAAGAAGATGGCCTTCTCCGTCAACGATATAATGAAGGAGTTCTTCAAGCACCTCAACATCGACCTCATCGACTTCAAGCTCGAGTTCGGCAGATTCCACGGCCAGATCGTGCTCGCGGATGAAATTTCGCCCGACACCTGCCGCTTCTGGGAGGCGGGCACCTGGGATACGACCAAGCACACCAGCCTCGATAAGGACAGGTTCCGCCGCGACCTCGGAGGCGTAGAGGACGCCTACAACGAAATCTTCAAGCGTCTCACCACGGGAGAATAATCGCACATGGGCGGTTTTTTCGGCTCGGTCAAGAGGACGAGCGCCGTATTCGACGTATTCCTCGGTACCGACTATCATTCCCACCTCGGCACAAAGCGCGGCGGCATGGCGGCCTATGACTCATATATAGGCCTCCAGCGCGAAATTCACAACATCGAAAACGCGCCCTTCCGCACCAAGTTCGAGCGCACTCTGTCCGAAATGCGCGGCAACGCCGCCATAGGCTGTATCTCCGATACCGACCCCCAGCCCCTTTTAATGGTCTCCAAGCTGGGCAAATACGCCATCTGCACAATAGGCATCATAAACAACGTCGATGAGTTGATGTCAAAAATTCTCGCCCGCGGCGGCTATTTTGATGCGATGACGGGCAGCAAGGTCAACGCCAACGAGCTAATCGCCGCCCTCATCAATACCAAGGATTCCTATGTCGAGGGCATACGCTACGCGCAGAACTGCATTGACGGCACGGCGTCCATATTGCTTCTTACCGACCGCGGCACTTTGATTGCCGCGCGCGACAGGATGGGCAGACTGCCCGTCCAGCTCGGCAGGAGCGACGAGGGCTACTGCGTATCCTTTGAAAATTTTGCCTACCGCAAACTGGGGTATTCAGATTTCCGCGAACTCGGCCCCGGCGAAATTGTGGAAATTTCCGCCGACGGCGTAACCCAGCTTGCGCCTCCCGGCAAAGAGATGCGCATCTGCGCCTTCCTTTGGTCGTATTACGGCTATCCCACGTCGTCGTACGAGGGAGTCAACGTTGAAATCATGCGCTGCCGGAACGGCGAAATTTTCGCGCGCGAGGACGCCAAGACACACGATATGCACGGCATAGACTATGTCGGCGGCGTACCCGATTCGGGAACGCCCCACGCTATAGGTTATGCCAACGCCAGCAAGGTGCCCTTTGCGCGGCCCTATATAAAGTACACGCCCACCTGGTCGCGTTCGTTTATGCCCGTAAACCAGTCCGAGCGCAACAAAGTGGCAAAGATGAAACTCATCCCCGTACACGAGCTCATCGAGGGCAAGCGTCTGCTTCTCGTCGACGACTCGATAGTGCGCGGTACCCAGCTCAAAGAGACGGTGGAGTTCCTATATTCTCACGGCGCCAAGGCTGTGCATATGCGCTCAGCCTGCCCGCCAATAATGTACGGTTGCAAATACCTCAACTTTTCGCGCTCGTCGGGCGATATGGATTTAATCACCCGTCGCACCATGGCCGAGCTCGAAGGCGACGAGGCCATAAAGCATCTGGAAGAGTACAGCGATTCCAAAACGGAGCGCGGCAAGGCGATGCGCAAGGCCATCTGCGACAAGTTCAAATTCGAATCTCTCGAATTCCAGTCCCTCGAAGGCCTGACCGAAGCAATAGGCATCGAGCCTTGCAAGCTGTGTACCTATTGCTGGACCGGAAAAGAGTAACTCTTGAGCAATATTCATCGTCCAAGGCGAGCTTGAACAATTTTAATATAAACAGCTTTAATATAGTATAGAAAGAGAGAGCAGGCAGACATAAACTTTTCCTTAACAGGAGATTATAGTTTAATATATGGACGAAATTCAAAACGAAATCCACGAAGAGTGCGGCGTGTTCGGCGTGTACTCTCAGGAAAACCGCGATGTGGCGTACACCGTTTACTACGGCCTTTACGCCCTTCAGCACCGCGGCCAGGAGAGCGCCGGAATAGCCGTCTCCTACGCGGACAAAATAACCTATTACAAGGGTATGGGGCTCGTCCCCGACGTGTTTTCGGGCGGTAATCTAGAAAGGTTGCCCGAAGGCGACATTGCAATAGGTCATGTCCGCTATTCCACGACGGGCGCAAGCCAGCTTTTAAATGCCCAGCCCGTGGTGTTCACGGGCAAGTGCGGCAAGATGGCGCTCGCCCACAACGGCAATCTGACCAACACCAAACAGCTACGCGATGAGATGATAGCCGAAAACGCCGTCTTTCAGACGACAATCGACTCCGAGGTAATGGCCGTAGCCATCAATTCTATGTCCGACGGCGACATCTTGGAGGGAGTAAAGAGGGCCTGCCCCAGGTTTAAAGGTTCGTATGCCCTTGTGCTGATGACTACCGATAAACTCATCGCCGTGCGCGACCCTTACGGCATCCGCCCCCTGTGCATAGGCTCCATAGTCGACGACTATGTCGTCGCCAGCGAAACGTGCGCGCTCGACGCCGTCGGCGCAACATTTATCCGCGACGTAAAGCCGGGAGAAATCGTCGTCATCGATTCTCAGGGTATTCACTCATATATGATGGACAATCTGCCCGAAAAGAGCAGAATGTGTATCTTTGAATATGTATACTTTGCCCGCCACGATTCAGTAATGGACGGTTGCAGCGTATATCAGGCACGCAAGGAGGCGGGCAGACTGCTCGCCAGATACTACCCCGTAGAGGCCGACCTCGTTTCGGGCGTGCCCGATTCGGGCAATGTTGCCGCGCGCGGATATGCCGAAGAAAGCGGTATACCTTTTGTGGAGGCGCTCGCTAAGAACAGGTACGTAGGCAGAACGTTTATCCAACCCGACCAGAGGCAGAGGGAGAATTCTTTAAGCGTCAAGATGAACGCCCTGCGCGCCAACATCGACGGCAAGAGGGTGATAATAATAGACGACTCAATTGTTCGCGGCACCACGATGCGCAGGATAATCAAGATGCTTCGCAACGCGGGCGCAAAGGAAGTGCACATACGCATCTGTTCGCCCATAATCAAGCACCCCTGTCACCTCGGCATAGATATTCAGACCTACGGTCAGCTCATCGGCGCGTATAAAAATGAGGATCTGATTTGTGAAAGCCTTGGCGCCGACTCGGTGAGGTATCTTTCCATAGATCAGCTCGTGCAGACCTGCTCTTCGGCGAACGTCGGGTTCTGCCTGGGCTGTTTCAACGGACAGTATCCCTACCCGCTCGAAGGTTACGAAGCGGACAAACTAAAACTCGAATAAACTTCAGGAGAAATATAAAATGGCAATATCGTATAAAGACAGCGGCGTAGACGTTGAAAGAGGCTACGAGGCCGTAAGGCTCATGCGCGAGCACGTTCAGTCTACATATACCCAGGGCGTCCTCGGCGACATAGGCTCCTTCGGCGGATTTTTCCAGCTCCCCAAGGGATACAGGGAACCCGTTCTCGTCGCCGGCACCGACGGCGTCGGCACAAAACTCAAATACGCCTTCCTTGCAAACAAGCACGATACAATCGGCATCGACGCAGTTGCAATGTGCGTAAACGACATAGTCTGCCAGGGTGCAAAGCCCCTGTTTTTCCTCGACTATTTCGCAACGGGCAAGCTCTCGCCCGAAGTGGTCGCCACCGTCGTATCGGGCGTGGCCGAAGGTTGCCGCCAGAGCGGCGCGGCGTTGATCGGCGGCGAAACTGCCGAAATGCCCGGCTTCTATCCCGACGGTGAATACGATATCGCAGGATTCGCCGTGGGCATCGTCGATAAAAAGAAGGTCATCAACGGCAAAAAAATCAAGTCGGGCGACGTGCTCATCGGCATAAAATCTAGCGGAATCCACTCCAACGGCTATTCCCTCGTGAGGAAGCTGTGGGGGGAGAACATCGAAGAGCTCGAAAAGTATAACGAAGAACTGGGCGCAAGGCCCATAGATGTGCTCCTGACGCCCACAAAGATATATGTAAATTCCATCCTTGCCCTAATCGAAAAGGTAAAGGTCAAGGGCATCGCCCACATCACGGGTGGCGGATTTATCGAAAATATCCCCCGCATCTTCCCCGAAGGAATTGGTTGCAGAATAGATACAAAGTCCTACGAAGTTCCCGCAGTCTTCAAAATTATGCAGAAGAAGGCGGGCATAAAGAAGGAGCAGGCCTACAACACCTTCAATATGGGCATTGGCATGGTAGTGTGCGTGGCCAAAAAGGATGTTGAAGAAACTATCGCCCAGCTCCAATCTACGGGCGAAGAGTGCGTAGTAATAGGTAAAACTTGCAAGGGCAGCGGGGTAAAACTGGTTTGAAGCGCATAGCAGTTTTCGCCAGCGGCGGCGGCACGGACTTTCAGTCGGTAATAGACGCAAACGAGAGGGAGCACTTCTGCGAGATAGCCTGCCTCATCGCCTCAAAGGAGGGTATAGGCGCCATCGGGCGCGCAAAAAAACACGGCATCTCCACCGCCGTGTATGCAAAGAGGGACTACCCCGATCTGGAGGAGCTCTATAAAGAACTGACCTACCACCTCAATATGCTGGGCGTCGATTACATCGTGCTCGCAGGCTGGCTCAAAATCATACCTCAAAGCTTTATAAAAACTTTTGAGGACAGAATTATAAACATTCACCCGTCGCTTATACCCGCATTCTGCGGGGCGGGCTACTACGGCCTGAAGGTTCATCAGGCCGTTTTAGACTACGGCGCAAAGATATCGGGCTGCACCGTGCACTTCGTCAACGAAGTACCCGACGGCGGCGCGATAATCGCCCAGCGCGCGGTTGAGGTCAGGGACGGCGATACGGCCGAAAGCCTTCAGGCGCGCATATTGGAGGTAGAACATCAGCTTCTGCCCTGGTGCGTAAAGCAGCTCTGCCTGGGCAACATCGTCAAAGACGGAAGAAAAGTAACAATTAAAAATTGATTTCATCTGTGGGGGGGGATATGATGAATAAAAAAAAGCGTTTTAAGCGTTATTTACGGCATCGCCGTATTCGTTGCCTTTGTAAGCGCGGTTGTGCTCCTGTACGGCGCAATAGAACTGTTGTGCAATACAACGTTTTATGATTTTAGCTACGACGGTGTTTAAAGCACATATTATGTTGAAGAACCTTTTTATGAGGTCCAGGCGCCGCTCGGCTCGTTTCTGCTTGTAACTGCAATCGTCGCTGTTATCGGCAGTGTCTGCTCGCTCTTTGTCGTCTTTGGCAAAAAGGATTCGGCTAAAAAAGTTTCACTCTGCACCGTTTGTGCGGTCATGCTCGTCGCGCTTGTATTTATAATCGCCGGCGCCTGCGTCTGGAACACATATCATCATGGTACATTGAGCGAAAACGGGATATATCCTTCAACCCCGGCTCTTATCAGAGGTGGTGTGGCTGCTTCGGTATTTGCAATATATTCGGCGTTTATGTCGTCAATGGTGCAGTTGCTTGCCATATTTGCCGTAATAGTTGCCGTGCTTATATGCCTCGCGGTTATGTCGCGCAAAGAACGCCGCGCCGCCGCTCCCGATGCGGAAGCCGTGCAGGGCGGACAGCAAACACAGGATATAGTTGAATAACGCAAAATTTAAAATTTATATAGGAGATTATAGTATGGAAATGAAGAAGAGGGCGCTCGTCAGCGTGTCAGACAAGGCGGGCGTGGTGGATTTTTGCAAAGGTCTCGTCGACTGCGGTTTTGAAATCATCTCCACGGGCGGCACGGCAAAGGTTTTAAAGGAGGCGGGCCTCAAGGTCATCGGCATATCCGAAATCACGGGCTTCCCCGAATGTCTCGACGGCAGGGTAAAGACCCTTCACCCCAACGTTCACGCTGGACTTCTTGCCATGCGCTCCAACCCTGAGCATATGAAACAGCTCGAAGAGCTGGGCATAAACACCATCGATGTAGTGTGCGTCAACCTCTATCCCTTCAAGGCCACCCTCGCCAAGGGCGCCGACTTTGCCGAGTGCGTCGAAAATATCGACATCGGCGGCCCCACAATGATAAGGGCGGCGGCCAAGAACTATCAGGACGTGGCCGTCATCGTCGACCCAAAGGACTACGACAAGGTGCTCTCCGAACTCAGGGCGGGCGGCGTCTCGCTTGAGACTAAAAAATATCTCCAGTATAAAGTATTCGCACACACAGCCGTATACGATTCGCTCATTTCCAACTATCTCGCCTCACAGCTGGGCATAACCTTCCCCGACAGCGTAACATTCGCCTACGAAAAGGCCCAGGATCTGCGCTACGGCGAAAACCCCCAGCAGCAGGCCATATTCTACAACGAGGAGTTCATCCGTCCCGGCTCGCTGTCGTCGGCCAAACAGCTGTGGGGCAAGGAGCTCTCCTACAACAACATCAACGACGCTAACGGCGCGCTGGAACTGTTGAAGGAATTCGGTTCAACTCCCGCGGTCGTCGCGTGCAAGCACGCCAATCCCTGCGGCGTGGGCACGGGCGACAGCATATATGAGGCATATATGCGCGCCTACCAGTCCGACCCCGTCTCCGTGTTCGGCGGAATTCTTGCCATTAACGGCGAGGTCGACGAGGCCACTGCAACCGAAATCAACAAAATTTTCATCGAAATTGTAATGGCTCCCTCGTACTCCGAGGAGGCATTAAAGATACTTGAAGGCAAAAAGAACATCCGTCTTCTTCAGATAGACAACATCTCTGCGCCCCGCGCCGCCGATGCATACGATATGAAAAAGGTATACGGCGGTCTGCTCGTCCAGCAGTACGACAATACGCTTATAAGGGGAGAGGATATGAACCTCTTCTCTGCCAAAGCTACTGTCGAGGACAAAGTTCTCTCGTCCGGCAAGATAAGAAAGATCTACGGTACGGGCGTAGTCACCGACCGCGCCCCCACGGCCGCCGAAGTAGAAGCTCTGATGTTCGCGTGGAGGGTGGTTAAACACACCAAGTCCAATGCCATCGTCATCGGCAAAAAGGGCAGGACGACGGGTATAGGCATGGGTCAGACCAACCGCATCTGGGCGGCCCAGCAGGCCATAGCCCATGCGGGCGAAGAGGCCAAGGGGTCGGTTATGGCGTCCGACGCATTCTTTCCCTTCCCCGACTGCGTGGAGGAGTGCGTAAAGGCGGGCATCACCGCCATAATCCAGCCGGGCGGCTCCATTCAGGACGAGGCCTCGGTTGAGGCCTGCAACAAGGCCGGCATCGCCATGGTATTTGTGGGCGACAGGCACTTCAAGCACTGATTGCCCCCAACATATGCTTCAACCAATCACATTTTAATTTTTTGCACAGGTGAAAAATGAACGTACTTGTAATAGGCAACGGCGGCAGGGAACACGCAATCCTTCTCGCCCTTAAAAAGAGCCCCAAGGTAGACAAGCTGTACTGCATGAAGGGCAACGCGGGCACGGCACAGATAGCCGAAAACGTCAACGTCGACTATATGGACGGCGAGGCCGTAAAGGCCTTCGCTCTCGCCCATCCCGAAATAGATTATTATGTCGTCACTCCCGACGACCCCCTGGCCGCAGGCATAGTCGACGTGCTGGAGGGCATAGGCAAACGCTGTTTCGGCCCCCGCAAAAACGCGGCCATAATCGAAGCCAGCAAGGCCTTTGCCAAGGAGCTGATGAAAAAATACAATATTCCCACCGCAAAGAGTGCTACGTTCGACAACTACGGCGACGCGCTTGAGTATGTCCGCGCGCAGGGTGCACCCATAGTTTTAAAGGCCGACGGTCTCGCCCTCGGCAAGGGCGTGCTTATCTGCAAGACGCTCAAGGAGGCCGAGGAGGGCCTCAAGGAGATAATGCTCGACAAGGCCTTCGGCAAAGCGGGGGAGAAGATTGTAATAGAGGAATGCATGCGCGGCCTTAAGTACGACCCCGGCGAGGAGGTCTCCGTTCTTGCCTTCACCGACGGCAAGACGATAGTCCCCATGATAACCTCGTGCGACCACAAGCGCGCAAACGACGGCGACGATGGCCTCAACACGGGCGGCATGGGCACGTTCTCGCCCTGCCCCTTCTGGAGTAAGGAGCTTGAGGACGAAGTATTAAACAAAATAATGATCCCTACGATGAGCGCCATGAATGCCGAGGGCAGAACGTTCAAAGGCTGTCTCTATTTCGGCCTCATGCGCACGCCCGACGGAATGAAGGTGGTGGAGTACAACTCCCGCTTCGGCGATCCCGAAACGCAGGTTGTTCTTCCCATGCTCAAAACCGACCTTATGGAGATATTCGAGGCCGTGACGGACGAAAGATTGTCCGATATGAAAATCGAGTGGGAGGACGGCGCCTGCATCTGCGTTGTGCTCGCAAGCGGCGGCTATCCAGTGCACTACCGCAAGGGCGAGGAGATAACCATAGGCGATGTGGGCGACTGCACGATAATCCACGCGGGCACGGCCGTTAAGGACGGCAAGCTGATCACCAACGGCGGCCGCGTTCTGGGCGTCGTGGCAAAGGGCAAAGATATTGAAGAGGCCCGCCGGAAGGCCTATGCCGCCGTAAAGAACATTCATTGGAAGGGTATGCACTACCGCACCGACATCGGCGTCAAATACAGAGAGGGTTAACATGATATACAGGATATTTGTTGAAAAAAAGGACAACCTGCAGGCAAAAAAGGTTAAGGAGGAGATAAAAAATCTCCTTAAAATCGAGGTGGAGGATGTGCGTAAGCTCATCCGCTACGACGTCGAGGGAATGACCGAGGAGGAGTTCAACGCTGCAATACCCACGGTTTTCTCCGAGCCTCCCGTAGACGACATCTACCTTGAGGAAGTTGAGTTCGGCGAGGACTACAAAGTCTTTGCCGTGGCCTACCTCACGGGCCAGTACGACCAGCGCGCCGACAGCGCCGCCCAGTGTGTTCAGCTCCTCACCCAGAAGGAGCGCCCCCTCATCAAGTGCGCCAATATCTATGCTATAAAAGGTATAAGCGAGGAGGATCTGCCCCGCGTCAAAAAGCACCTCATCAACCCCGTTGAGAGCGAGGAAGTCGGCCTTGAAAAGCCTCAGTCCCTTGCGCATGTCACCGTTGAGGCCGAGGATGTAAAGAGCGTTGAGGGCTTCATCAAAATGACCGATGAACAGATTGCCGACTACCATGCAAAGATGGGGCTTGCAATGTCTGTTGCCGACCTCGTATTTGTGCGCGACTACTTCATATCCGAAAAGCGCGACCCCACCGAGACGGAAATAAAGGTCATCGACACCTACTGGTCAGACCACTGCCGTCACACTACCTTTGCAACGCGCATCGAGGACATTCAGGTACGCTCTGACAACCCCAGGATAAACGAGGCTCTCCAGCTCTACCGCGACCTCTTCAAGGAGATGTATGCAGGCAGAACGGATAAGTACGCCTGCCTTATGGACATCGCCACAATTGCGGCCAAAAAGCTCAAAAAGGATGGGCTCATTCCCAATCTCGACGAATCGGACGAGATAAACGCCTGCTCCATCAATATAGACGTAACTCTTGACGGTCAGCCTACAAAGTACACCGTCATGTTCAAAAACGAAACTCACAATCACCCCACCGAAATCGAACCCTTCGGCGGTGCGGCTACCTGCCTCGGCGGCGCCATCCGCGATCCCCTTTCTGGCAGAACGTATGTGCTCCAGTCCATGCGCGTAACGGGCAGTGCCGACCCCACCGAACCCATAGAGAATACAATGCACGGCAAGCTCCCCCAGCGCGTCATCACGACTACTGCGGCGGCGGGATTTTCGTCCTACGGCAACCAGATAGGCCTTGCCACGGGTCAGGTAGATGAAGTTTACCACCCCGGTTACAAGGCCAAGAGGCTGGAGACGGGCTTCGTCGTCGGCGGAGCTCCGTCGGATATGATCTACCGTGCAAAGCCCCAGGCGGGCGACGTCGTCATACTTCTCGGCGGCGAAACTGGCCGCGACGGTTGCGGCGGCGCCACGGGTTCATCCAAGGCGCACGATGAGAAGTCCGTTCAGACCTGCGGCGCCGAGGTTCAGAAGGGCAACGCCCTCACCGAAAGAAAGCTTCAGCGCCTATTCCTCAACAAGGAGGCCACCCGCCTCATAAAGAAGTGCAACGACTTCGGCGCCGGCGGCGTATCCGTAGCCATCGGCGAGCTTGCCGACGGGCTTGTAATCGAGCTCGACAAAGTCCCCAAAAAGTACGAGGGTCTTTCGGGCACGGAGCTCGCCATTTCCGAATCGCAGGAGAGGATGGCCGTCGTAGTATCTTCGGCCGATATAGATAAATTTGTCGCTCTCGCGGCGGAGGAAAATCTCTCCGCAACGCCCGTCGCCACCGTAACCGACGACAGGCGCATGAAGATGTATCACCGCGGCAGAGCAATAGTCGATATTTCGCGCGACTTCCTCGACACCAACGGCGTAAAACAGGTCACGGGCGCCATAATAGAGGACAATAAAGCTACCTTCTTCAAGCCCCTCGGCGGACAGATAGACTTTGCCAGGGCGATGAAGAACACCTTATCCCAGCTCAATGTCTGCTCCAAGAAGGGCCTGGCAGAGATGTTCGACTCTACAATCGGCGCCCGCTCGGTATATATGCCCTTCGGTGGCAAGTACCAGATGACACCCGTCACGGCTATGGCCGCAAAGGTCGTAGGAGGCGAGACGGACGACTGCACTGTCTCTGCCTACGGTTACTGCCCCAACCTTATGGCCGATTCTCCCTTCACGGGCGCGATTTATTCCATTGTAGCCTCTGTTGCAAAAGTTGTTGCGGCGGGTGCAGACTATAAAGACATTCGCCTTACTTTACAGGAATTCTTTATGCGCCTGCGCGAAGATAAAAAGCGCTGGGGTGTTCCCCTTTCGGCACTCCTCGGCGCACTGTACGCGCAGATGAATCTCGGCCTCGGCGCCATCGGCGGCAAGGATTCGATGAGCGGCACATTCGAGGACATCGACGTTCCTCCCACGCTCATTTCCTTTGCAATTGCGCCCGCCAAGGCTTCGCAACTCATCACAAATGTCGTGGAAAACGACTATACCGGCCTGTATCTCCTTCCCATGAAGAAGGACGGGGCAAGCATTCCCGACTTTGAATACCTCAAAAAGCTCTATGCGTCCGTGCATAAAAATATTGCAAACGGCAACATAACAATGGCAACCGTCGTCGAAAAGGGCGGCCCCGCCGCGGCGGTCGCCAAGAGCTGTTTCGGCAACGGCTTCGGCTTTGAGTTTGATTGTAAGGAAAGTAAGGCGTTCAGCGAAAGCTACGGCGACATCATAGTCGCCTGCAAAAATGTGTATGCGCTAAAGGGTCTTGATGTGGTATATCTCGGCAAGCCCACAACGCAGAACTTCTTCTCTATGGGCGGCAAGTCCGTATCGATAAGGGAGGCGCTGGGAAGCTATACCTCAAGGCTGAACGATGTGTTCCCCGCCACGGCCAAGGCAGTCGGCCCCGCGCCCGACTGTGACTATTCCGACGGTGTAAAGTACTATAACGTCTCAACAAAGCTGGCAAAGCCCAGAGTATTCATACCCGCCTTCCCCGGCACCAACTGCGAGCTGGATACTGCCCGCGCCTTCCGCCTGGCCGGAGCCGAGCCCGAAATTCTCGTCATAAAGAACCGCACTCCCCGGGACATCGAGGAGAGCGTTCAGGCTATAATCAAGGCCATTGATAACGCCAACATCATCGCCTTCCCCGGCGGTTTTTCAGGCGGCGACGAGCCCGACGGTTCGGGCAAGTTCATAGCCACAACATTCCGCAACCCCGCCGTTGCCGAAAGCGTTATGAACCTTTTAAGCAAGCGCGACGGCCTGATTTTGGGCATTTGCAACGGCTTCCAGGCGCTCATAAAGCTCGGCCTTGTGCCCTACGGCGAAGTGCGCCCCCTGACGGAGGGTTCGCCCACGCTCACGTACAATAACATCTCGCGCCACGTTTCAACCATGGTCAATATCAGGGTTGCCTCCAACTTGAGCCCCTGGCTGTCGGCCTGCAATGTCGGCGATGTCTACACCGTTCCCGTATCCCACGGCGAGGGTAAAATCGTCGCTCCCCTTGAAGAGCTCGAAAAGATGCGCGCAAACGGCCAGATAGCCACCCAGTACGTCGATCTCGGCGGCAGCCCCACGATGGTCAGCCCCTACAACCCCAACGGCAGCCGCTGGGCTATAGAGGGCATCACCTCGCCCGACGGCCGCATCTTCGGCAAGATGGGTCATGCCGAGCGCATAGGCGAAAATCTCTACAAAAACGTTCACGGCAATTATGATATGAAGATTTTCGAAAGCGGCGTTAAATACTTCAAGTAAAAATTGATATATTCTGTTAAAAACAACCGCGGGTTGCGAAAAACGCAACCCGCGGTTGTGCCGTTTCAACCTTCTGTATGTTGTTTTCAGACAAAAGCGGTGTATAATTTAATTAAGACCGAAAGGAGGTTTTTTATGAATACATTGGGTCAAAGAATTGCATATTACCGCAAAAAGGGAGGACTCACCCAGGAGGAACTGGCCGAAAAGTGTTCTGTCACGCCCCAGGCCGTGTCTAAGTGGGAGAACGACATCAGCGCGCCCGATATCACGCTTATTCCCGTTCTTGCGCGCATTTTTAATATATCGTGCGACGAACTCCTAGGCGCAACCCGCGAGGCGGCAAGCTTATTGAAGTAAAATCGTCCGACGGTGACACGGTGGAGATCTGGGTGGAGTGAAAATTTATATTGAAGAGGGTGGCAAAATGGTGTTAAGTTTGCGCCTTCCTGCGGGTATCTGTTTAAGAATCCTGTTGCTCTTTATGCGCATAAAAACTGCAAAAAATCAGACAAGCGACAGTAAAAACGTGGCTAAACCGAAAAGGAACGGGGTCTCTGCGCACGCGGCTATCAAGGCGCTCAAGGGCGCAAAAAGGCAGTGGGGCAACCTCGAACTTGTCTCTGTCAGCTCCGCAGATGGCGATCGCGTAGTTATAACACTATAATTTTGTCTTTTTCTCTTTACAAACACAATATTTTGTGGTATAATCTTTAAAAAGCTTTAAAGGGACGGCAAAATATGAAATGTTTGTACTGCGGATGCGAAGACAGCAAGGTAATTGACAGCCGCTCTGCCGACGAAGGCAGAACAATACGCAGAAGAAGGGAGTGCGTGCGCTGCGGCAAGCGCTTCACCACTTACGAGACCATTGAGGACACTCCCGTCCTTGTAGTCAAGGCCAACGGCACGCGCCAGGCTTTCGATGCGGGCAAAATCAAAAACGGCATAGTCAAGGCGTGCGAAAAGCGCCCCG